>JAHEEJ010000244.1 GCA_024640705.1 Deltaproteobacteria bacterium | reverse complement strand
CGCTGGCGCTTCGGCAGCTTGCGCCAGGGCCGGTCCATGTCCACGTCCATCGCTTCACAGACTTCCGCGCGATAGCCGGTCGTCCAGTTGCTCTTCTCCGAGACGTTGGGCCCCCAGGGTTTGATCGCGCCCTCGTCGATCGACAAGGTTTCGTCTGGGACGACGAGCTGGGGGTCGATTTCCACGCGAGTACCCAGGCCGTTGCAGTCGACGCACATTCCCTGCGGGCTATTGAACGAAAAACCTTGCGGCGTGAGTTCTGGAAAGGAGATTCCGCAGTCGGGGCAGGCCATTTTTTCCGAGAAGACGCGGTCGGGCTCTCCATTGATCGATGCGATCAACGTGCCCTGTCCGGTTCGGAGCGCTGTCTCGACGGAGCCCGTCACGCGGGAAGTGATGCCGCTCTTGACCACGACGCGGTCGACGACGACTTCGATCGTGTGTTTGCGGCGCTTGTCGAGCGCTTCCACGTCCTCGACGAGGACGATTTCGCCATCCACGCGGATGCGCACGAATCCCGCGCGACGCGTCTCCGCAAGCAACTCCCGGTGTTCGCCTTTTCGGTTGACGAGCAGTGGCGCGAGGATCAGCAGGCGGGTCTTTTCGGGTGCCGCCAACAGCTCGCGCGCGATCTGCTGCGCAGACTGGCTGCGGACGGGCTGACCGCATTGGTGACAGTGTTGGACGCCCACGCGCGCGTAGAGAACGCGCAGGTAATCCGAAATCTCGGTGATCGTTCCGACGGTAGAACGCGGATTGCTGCCCGTGGTCTTCTGCTCGATCGAGATCGTCGGAGAGAGGCCGCGGATCGAATCGTATTTGGGTTTCTCCATCTGGCCGAGAAACTGCCGTGCGTAGGCGGATAGCGATTCCACGTAGCGCCGCTGGCCGTCCGCGTAGAGGGTGTCGAATGCGAGCGAAGACTTGCCGGAGCCCGAGACGCCCGTCAGCACGACGAGTTTCTTCTTGGGGATCTTGACGTCGATGGAGCGGAGGTTGTGCTCTCGCGCGCCGCGGATGAGGATATGAGCGAGTTCCATGGGGCGCGCCATGATAGATCAAATTTCCGTCGGGTCAGGCTTCCCGCGTTGCCGGTTGCGCAGGGGAGCCCGGCTGCCGTTCGGGGAGGCCCGTTTGGCGTCGCCGCGATGGGTGCGCGTGGGTGCTGGAGCGTCCGGCTAGCAGCGGGTGGCGAGTCGGCCTTCGACGTAATAGGCCACGGCCTCGCGGGCCGGCGGATCCAGATCGTCGAAAACCAGGCTCACGGACGGGCCCTGTTGGCCGATGACCCGCGCACGCGCCGTCACCATCTTGCCCAGGGGGAGGGGGAAGAGCAGATTCAGCTGTTTGTCGGCGATCAGGGGCTCACGGGTCCGGAACAGGCAGCCCTTCTCGGAGAGCGACATGACAGCGCCCATCCAGCGTCGATCGCTTTGGGTGCAGCGTCCGGGGAGTTCGGTCGGGGCGCGCGCTGCCGAGCGGGGTGTGTCCTCGAGGGCCCGCTGGAGTATCGGGTAGAGGTCGTGCAGCTTCGCGGGTCGAGGTACGGCTCCCACCACGCGGCGGTCCTGCCAGGCGCCCCGAGCCCCTCCGGTCAGCAGCACGACGGGGGTCCTCGGCAGGTAGTCCTCCGGGGGAATCCGGTCGATGTGACGCTCGTCGACGATCCGCAGATCGGGCTCCCAGGAGTCGTCCGCGAAGCGCCCTTGCGTGGCGACCGGAATGATCCGATAGCCGAGGCCCTCCAGAGCGGCCCGGACGCGCTGGGCATAGGCCTGCGGCGGGACGTAGGAGGCGATCATTCGCTGGTCCGGATGCGTCGGTCTCTTCACACCCGCGCTTTTCGGCAGTCCGCGGCTGGAATTTGAGCCCGTTCGAGAGCGCTCTCACCCCCCTGGCGGTTCGGTGTATCCTGTCGCTGTGCCCACCGTCACGCCCTCGGAAAAGCTGAAGCTGCTGGCGAATATCGAGCTCTTTTCGGGGTTCTCCGCGAAGCAGCTCGAGGCCGCCTCGCGCGTGGCCCGCACGAAGACCCTCGACCGGCGCCAGGAACTCTTCCACAAGGGTGATGAGGGCGGCGAGGTCTACGTCGTCGCCAGCGGCAAACTCAAGGCCCTGACCACCTCGACGGATGGCGACGACGTCGTTTTCAGCATCCTCGGACCCGGGGAGGTCTTCGGGGAGGTGGCGCTGTTGGGTGCGACGCCGCGGACTGCGACGGTGACGGCCATCGAGGACTGCCGGCTGCTCGTGATCGACCGCCGCGATTTCATGTCGTTTCTGAAGACGGATCCGGAGGTCTCGGTGAAGCTGCTCTCCGTTCTCGCGATGCGGCTGAAGCGGGTCAGCGAGTTGGTCGAGGACACCCTGTTCTTGAATCTCCCGCTGCGGCTCGCCAAGAAGCTGTTGTCGCTGAGCCGCATCTACGGCCAGAAGACAGCCGAGGGGATTCGGATCGATTTGAAGCTATCCCAGGAAGAGTGGGGCGATCTGGTCGGAACGACGCGCGAGAGCGTCAACAAGCAGGTGCGCAAGTGGACCGAAGCCGGAGTCGTTCGGGTCGATGACGGCTACCTGGTGATCCTGAGGCCCGTTGAACTCGAAAAGCTCGCGGGCGCCATCATCTACTGAACCCGCGCAGCAAACTCGAGTGGTTGCGGCGGATGCCTTCCCGGGGCCACCAGGCGAACAGCGAAGCGCGCATCAGCGTCTATGAGGCGCTCGCTGCCAGCCGGCCCCACCGCATCGAGTACCGATGGCATCGACGCTTAATCGAAAAGCTCACCTTGCCGCGAGCTTCTCAATTCGGCTATTCGATTCCAGGTTCCTCGGACGGTAGGCAGAGCATGTAAGGCTTCTTCACCGTCAAGGTTTCTCGCCCGAATCGGTTTTCGATGGCCACGTCCCGCTTTTCGAACTTGCCAGCATTCCTGATCTTGTAGCAAGTCAGCTTGGCTTCTGCGTTGATGTATCTGTATCGAGGTCCAAGCTGTTTTGACGGAGTTCCGAATCGCATCGGCTGGATCAACTCCACGTCGTCATCGATCCATTGGTCCACGAGGTTCACTTCACGCCGCTCGAACTTCGGCGTGCGCGGTGTCCGCTTGGCCCAATACAGATCGTAATCGTCGATCTCCGTCGCTGGCAGGGCCAGGAGAGCAGCGCTCGAGGCACTGGTGGTTTGCTGCTGGGATTCCGTGATGTCCAAAGAGGGGGTGCAGAAATTCGACGGTCTCGATCGAAGGTCCAATGCCCACTCGCCGAACTGATCTATCGCAGTGATCTGGTTTGGGTCCGGGCTCCACGAGGAAAACAGCGGCCTCGAGTAACAGGTTAGATGCGTCGTGGGATTGTTGACGCCCTCGCCATTCTTGTTCACCGGGTTGCAGAAAAGCTGGGGCTTGACCAGCGTGATATCCAGCGCTCCGAACTGATCCTCCCGCTCCACCAGTTCTTGCTTTTTGAAGGGAACCGAACCCCGCGCAGTCTTCGCCTTGTAGCAGAGGAAGTGATCGGTCCCGCCAATCGGCGTTGCCGTTGGCGTCGCTGTCGCTGTGGGTGTCGCCGTTGCCGTGGGCGTTGCCGAAGGCGTCGGCGTCGCTGTGGGCGTCGACGTGGCCGTGGGTGTCGCCGATGCTGTGGGCGTTGCCGAAGGTGTCGGCGTTGCTGTGGGCGTCGGTGTGGCCGTGGGTGTCGCCGATGCTGTGGGCGTTGCCGAAGTTGTCGGCGTCGCGCTGGGTGTCGGCGTGACCGTGGGTGTCGCTGTTGCTGTGGGTGTTGCCGAAGTTGTCGGTGTCGGAGTCGCTCCGGCCTGCGCGACGCTCGCGAAGGCGACTACCGAATAAAGAGCCAGGAGAAGGCGAAAAACGGACCTCGTTCCAGTCATTACAAATCCTTGGTGCAATTGAGAGTGGGGATCCATGGCCTGTTGCGCGCCGACCGGTCGCGTTGAATTCGACTCGGAGTATATAGGAGTGTAAATCGCAGCGAAACCCGCATTGGCGGCGCCGAGCTGTCGCTCCATTCGGCTGAAATCCCCTGGCGCAGCCTCGAGCGGGCCTCCTAGGGGTTTTCTCCACTTCGAAGCAAGACAATCGCGCCCGGGCTAGTCATCCATCGAGGAGGCGTGCTGTTGATCACCCTTGGATGTTCGAGGGTCGATTCTCCCAGATGAATCGATCTGGGTAGGTTGGCTGAAGTGTTCTCAGCGGCCTCGCCTGGATATTTGCCGTTTTGTTCTCCGCGTCGTCGACAAGATCATGGAATGGACTTGAATATTCCTAATGCGATCAATCAACCCTGCGGAGTAGATGGGAGGCGGTTCGCCAGCGAAGCTTCACCTATCCCTCGATCTCGATCACGAGATGCTTGTTGCGACGGGCCTCCTCGCGGCGCTGGGTTTTCTCGCTCCGAACCCGCTCGATCTCTTTCGTCAACTCGCTTCGAAGCTGCTCGAGGCGCATCTGGGCCTCTTCTAGCGCGGCGGTCACGTCATCGCAGCGGCGATTTGCGGCGGGAAGAAGTTCTTTGGCGATCGCCGATGCGGCAGTCCACGCTGCTTCTGACGCTTCATTTTTGTCGAATGAACGCAGCGATTGCATGCCGGAGAACGAACCCACCCGACCATCCACGGTCTTGTCGACCGTCGTAAATTGGATCTTACCGTTGCCGATTTCGGGCTCGGCCCGCACCAGAATCGTCCAGGCTACGGAATTGGGGCCGGTCTCGAGCGCCAGGCTGCTCGCCCACCAGCGGTGCTCTACTTCCATGGGCACGACTTCGAATCCCGCTCGCGTCAATGCCCTCGAGAAAAGCTCCCTCATCGGCTCCTGTTCAGACTCGCTGGATCCAGCCGGCGATTGGACGGCCATGCGCAAATAATCACAGTCCGATTCGCGCTCGATCGGTAGATTCCTGCCGCTCATCAATCGCTCGTACAAACCGGTCCCATCGCCAGTCTCGAGCCTGTAGAGCAGATCTTCACGAGAGGCGGAGTGATCCCGCGCTGTCATGCAGGTGATGAATCCCTCGTCGCGATCCGGCGAGGAATCATCGAACGTCAGATTGGCCCATTCATCACACTGTTTGGCCACGCTGGGTGAAAAGGGGAAGATCGAATTGATCTCGGTATGCGCGCAGGCGATCGCGGCCATGCCGGCGCAGAACGAAATCAAGGCTGTCCGAGTCCAGGAATTTCTCAATCCAGTTCCGGCGTCTTTCGTCACGATGATTTCCCAACAGCAATGTCGCCAGTACGGCAGCGCGCTCTCATTTTCTGCGGATTCCTGCTATTCCACACCAGGTGGGTGGCCCCGCACAGAATTAGGTGTCAGGCTGCGCATCATTGCTGCAGTCGCACCGGTGCACATCCAATGCAACTAGACGGGTAAATGACGGAAAACGCGAATTGGAACCCCGCGAGTCAGCGGTCTGACATCCGACGTTACGCAGCGTCTATCCGCCGAAGCGGGTCTTT
>JAHEEJ010000243.1 GCA_024640705.1 Deltaproteobacteria bacterium | reverse complement strand
AAGCGGGGTATTCGGACGTGCGCGATCTCGATGGGCACATGAACGCCTGGCAGAGCGGCGGATATCCAATCGAGGAGTCGCAGTGCTGCTGAGCGCGGGCTGAAGACGTGAAGCGAAACAGTGCGCCGGCCTCGGTGCAGGAAATCCACGGACGAATCGACGCTCGAGCGCGTGAGCTTGCACTTCACCACGCTCAACGACTGCATTGTGAGCGAGGCTGCGATGCTTGCTGCGTGGACGACCTGACGGTCCTTCCGATCGAGGCCGAACTCATCCGGTCTCGCCACGGGACGCTACTCAGGGAGGGCACCCCGAACCCAGCCGGCGCGTGTGCGTTTCTCGGTCGCGCGGGAGAGTGCCGCATCTACGCCGACCGCCCCTACGTTTGCCGCACCCAGGGACTGCCGCTGCGTTGGTTCTCGGAAGACGACTCGGGCGAAATTCGCGAACGGCGCGGCATCTGTCCGCTCAACGCCGAGGGGCCCGCGCTCGAGTCGTTGCCCGAAGGAAACTGTTGGTTGATCGGCCCCACCGAACTTGAACTCGCCAATCTGCAAGCGGAGATTCGCGACCCGGACGAGAGCCGGGTCGCGCTGCGCGCGCTCTTCGATCGCGCCCGCTAGGGGAACTCCACCCCAGGCACTTCGACTTCGAGGGATTCGATCCGCGCGCTCCGGCTCGACTCGCACTCGGAACCGTCCACGCTCGGTGCAGTGAGGACGTAGAGGGTGCGCCGGTCGTCGCCGCCGAGCGCGCAGGCGATTGCCATCTGGTCGGTCGAAATGCGATGCGTCGTCTCGCCGCCCTCGCGCACCCGCAAGATCTCCCGGGTGGGAGGTGACGCGACCCAGAGAGCGCCTTCCGAGTCGATGCAACAGCCGTCGGGGATCGCGGCCTCGAGCTGCGCCCAGATCCGCCGGTTCGAAAGGCTGCCGTCGGCCGCGATGTCGAAGGCCGTCATGCGCGCGCCGAACGATTCGCCGACGATCAACGTCGTTCCATCCGAAGTGATCACGGACCCGTTCGGGAACAGGAGATCTTCGGCCACGACGCGGGCATCGCCATCGGGTGTGACCAGGACCAACGCCGCGGGATCGGGCATGCCGCCTGCCGCGAGGTCCGAGCCGAAGTTGCCCACATAGGCGCGCCCCTGTCCATCCACCACCATGTCGTTGCAGTGAAACGTCGCGAGACCCGAAAGATCCGCGTGCTCGACCAGGCCGTCGGCTTCGAGCCGCAACAAGCGCCGATCGGTCATCGACACCACGAGCATGCGCCCGTCGGGAAGCCAGCCGATGCCCGATGGTTGGTGGGGCACCTCACAGATCGTCTCCGTCTGGCCGCCGGGATCCATCGCCAACACCCGATGGTCGTAGAAATCGGAGAACCACAATTTCCCGTCGCGCCAGCGCGGCGATTCCAGAAACGCAAAACCTTCGAGCAGAACCTTGGTATTCGACATGTGAGAATACTACGCCATTTGGAGCGAGTTCAATCGGAGCAGACGGGGATGAGGTGCACGTGCTCGGGGTTCGCGGAAAGCGAGACTTCGGCTCCGACCGCGAGAGTTCGCGCCAGGCCGCGACCCGCCATCAGGTGGGTTCGCAACTCCGAACCCGCCCAATCGACGCCGATACTCACGGAAACGCCGTCGTTGATGATTTCGCGCACGACGCCCTTGCCGATCGGATCCACGTCGCCGCGCCCGACGTCGAGCTTGAGGTGCTCGGGTCGAATTCCGACCCAGACGCGGGTTCCCGCTGCGCATTCGGTATGGGCGGCGACGCGATGCTGATCGTCGACTTCGACCGTCGCGAGGTCGCCGCGTCGATCCCCGCCGACGACGCCCTGGACGAGATTCGTCATCCCGACCACCTGCGCGATTTCGGGCGTGGACGGCCGCTCGAGCACGTCGTCGCGGCGCCCGACCTGAACGAGTCTGCCGTTGATCAACACCGCGATGCGATCTGCGAGCAGCATCGCGCGGCGCAGATCGTGGGTCACCATCGCGACCGCGACCCCGGTGTCCGAAATCGCGCGGCGCAGATCCAACGACAAAGCCGCCTGACCGTCGGCGTCCAGCGCGGCAAAAGGCTCGTCGAGCAGCAGTACGGCCGGCCGCAACGCGAAGGCCCGAGACAGCGCCAGCCTCCGCAACTCGCCGCCCGAGAGTGTCGCCGCGCGGTGTTCCGCGAGGTGATCGATCTTGAAGCGCTGTAGGGCTTCGACGACACGAGCCCTGCGTTCGGAACCGGATAGCTTCTTGCCGAGGAAGGCGACGCGCACATTGTGGGCGACGCTGCCGGCGAGCGGCGCTGGGCGTTGGAAGACCATCGTCACGGGGCCTGTCGCCACGGACGCCACGCGACCGCTGGCCGGGCGCTCGAGCCCGGCGAGCGTGCGCACCAGGGTGCTCTTGCCCGAACCGTTGGGCCCGAGAATCACGAGCGCTTCTCGCGCATTCAGCTCGAGCGCGTCGGCGGTCAGCGCGAACGAACCGCGCCGCGAGTGCAGCTCGACGCGCAGATCGCTGACGGAGAGGACCGTCGCTCCGCTCATGTTCGACCGCTCTGTTGCACGGCGGTCAACAAGCCGGCCAGCACCAACATCAGGCCGACCAGAACCGCCGCCAATCCGAGCGCGATCTCGAGTTCGCCCATCTGCGTGTACATCAGGATGGAGGTCGTGAGCACGCGGGTCTCGCCTTCGAGATTGCCCCCGACCGCCATCACCGCACCGACTTCGGAGAGGATGCCGCCCAGCGCGGTAATCACGGCGGCCAGCAGCCCGAGCCGGATCTCACGCAGCAGCAACCACATCCGCCAGCGCTTCGGCACACCGAGGGTTCGGACCTGAAGTTCCCAGTCTTCATCGAGCGCGGCGACCGCGGCGAGCGTGATGCCCACCACGAGCGGAAGTGCGATGACCACCTGCGCGAGCACCATCGCCTGGTTGGTGTACAGCCATTTCAGTTCGCTGAACGGGCCGTTGCGCTCGAGTGCGAAATACACCAGCAGACCCACCACGACGGGCGGCGCGCCCATGCCGGTGTTGATCAGGCTCACGAGCGGCACCCGCCCTGCAAACCGCCGGCCGCCGATCGCAATGCCGATCGGCAGACCGACGGCGAGCGAAATCGCGAGGGCGGGAAGGCAGACGGCCAGCGTGCGGGCCGTGATCTCGATCAGCAACCCGATCGAAGGGGGGTTCACGGTTCGGGCCGCGGCTCCAGACGGAGGGGCCGAAACAGCGGGCGACCAAAACGCTCGGTTCCGAACTCCGCGATTCGGCGTTGCGTGTCGGGTGCGAGCAGAAACGCCTCGAACTGTGCGGCGCGTTCGGCGCGCACGGGATCGAGCCGCTCGGGATCGAGGCGCACCACCGAGTACACGTTGCGCAGGCTCGGCGCGGGCTGCGAGAGCACTTCGAGTTCGATCCGCTTTTGAAACGCGAGAAACGTACCGATGTCGGACAATACGTAGGTCCGCTTTTCACCGGCGATCTGAAGCGTCTGCCCCATGCCGGCGCCGCTGCTCAGGAAACCCGGCCAGCGCGCGTCGGGATCCAGGCCCGCTTCCCTGAACAACGCGACTTCTCGACGGTGGGTTCCCGAGTCGTCGCCGCGACTGACGAACCCCGCCGACGCCGCGGCAATCCGCCGGATCGCGTCCGCGGGAGAATCGGCAGTTCGCACACCCGCGGGATCTTCGGGCGGCCCCGCAATCACGAAATGATTCTCCATGAAGGGTGTCCGACTCACGGCCGCACCCGAAGCGACGAGCTCCTCTTCGCCGGCCGGAGCGTGGGTCAGCAGAACATCCGCGTTGCCGTCGCGCCCCATGCGCAAGGCCGCACCGCTTCCCACCGCTACGACCTGTGCGCGAATGCCGGTCTGCGCTTGAAAGATCGGGAGCAAGTCGGCGAGCAGGCCCGAATCGCGCACGCTCGTGGTGGTCACGAGCAGCAGATCAGCGTCGTCGACCTTCTCTTCGGAGCAAGCAAATGCCACCAGTGCGGCGACCAGCAGGGATAGGGAGCGCGCTCGAATCATGGCGGGGGCGGAGGATAGGCCATCCGCTGGGGCGATGCCGCTACTGCGGGCCCTCCCGCTCGCCGCGCTTGATTTGCGTCGACAGCGCGGCGCGCTCAGTGCGGTCTCGCTCGCCTCGGGTGACGGCGTCGTTGCCGAAGCGTTTGGAGATCTCGTCGAGCGCGTCGTTGAGCCGCCCACGACGCGCGTTGCGTTCGCCGGGCTCGAATAGCGAGAGCTGCCCGGGCGACTCGCGCACGATGTTCGCCACCCCCACCCCGAGCAATCGCACGGGTACATCGAGGCCGCTTCGCGCAAGCAGATCCATCGCCGATCTCGAAATCGTCGCACCGTCGTCGGTGGCCTCGGGCAGCGTCACCCGCCGACTCAGGGTCGGGTAACCGCGCGGGCCCGAAGCCGTGCGCTTGCCGAGTTTGAGCTTGAGGACGACCGTGCGCGCGCGAAAGCGGTCCGCCCGCAAGCGGCGCGCGACGGCTTCCGAGTGGGTGATGATCGCTGAATTCAACACCTCGCGATCACTGATGTCCGCGTTGAAAGTATTCTCCTCGCTGTACGAACGCGGGTCGCGGTAGGGCTCGACCTCGCTGTACTCCTCGCCGCGCGCGAGCCGGCCGATGTCGAGCCCCCAGTCGCCGAGCAATTCTACGAGTCGTCGCGGTTCCAGCTGCGCGAGGTCGCCGACCTTCTGGATCCCGAGCAGCTTCAGACGCGCCTCCGCAACCGGGCCGACGCCCCAGATGCGCCCGATCGGCAGGGGATCGAGAAACGCGCGGACTTCACCCGGCCGAATTTCCAGCAGGCCATCGGGTTTGCAGGATCCGCTCGCGATCTTCGCGACCATCTTCACGGGTGCAATCCCCACCGAAACCGCGAGGCCGGTCCGCTCGCGCACCTCGGCCCGCAGGCGCTCGCCGATCGAACGCGGCGTGCCCATCAATCGCGCGGTTCCGGTGAGGTCGAGGAAGGCTTCGTCGAGCGAAAGCCCCTGCACCTTCGGAGAATAGGACCGAAAGATCTCGAACAGGCGCTTCGACTCGCGGCTGTATTTCTTCATCGTGCCGCTGATGAAGATTCCGTCCGGGCACAGGCGGCGCGCCTCGTAGCCGGGCATTGCCGAGTGCACGCCAAACGCGCGGGCCTCGTAGCTGGCCGCCGTCACCACCCCGCGGGCGCTCGTGCCGCCGACGATCACGGGTTTGCCGCGCAGCGCGGGATCGTCGCGCTGCTCGACGGACGCGTAGAACGCATCCATGTCGGCGTGCATGACGACGCGCTGGGGGTCGGATTTCTGCTCATTTGTCGACGCGATCATCGAGACCTCGAGTGTATCGCGGTATGGTTCGCGGCTCCCGGCTCTCGAAGCCGGATCGACCGCCACTCGTGAAACGAGGAATTCATGGAATCGACCGACCCCGCCGGCCTCGCAGCCGGTGTCCGCTG
>JAHEEJ010000020.1 GCA_024640705.1 Deltaproteobacteria bacterium | reverse complement strand
TTGGGGGTTCGAGACGGAATGAAATGGCGTCGCTCATTGGGTCCGCCAGCCGCGAGAGTCGCGACCGGCGACCGGCAGCTCGATCGAGGAGAAACGTTCATGAGGTGTGTTCGCGCTCGGGGTCATCGATGGTCTCAACAGCTCGGCTGGTACGGCGAGTCTCTGGGAGTTCACGGGCTCGTCCTGATTGCCCTGATCGTCACGCTAGCCGGCGCCGCCTCGGCCGCTACGCCCCCCACCCTGAGTGAAGAGGAGATGGCTGCCGCGGAGTTCATCTACTTCGACCGCTGCTCGGGATGTCACGGAGCGCTGCGCAAGGGAGCGACCGGCCCGAACATCGCCGACGAAGCCATGCTCAAAAAATCGCTCAGCGAACTCGAGACGACCATCTTCGAAGGCACCGATGCGGGCATGCCCGGCTGGGGTCGAACCGGCGAACTCACCGCCGAAGAGTCGGCGCTGATGGCCAGGTTCGTGCAGATTCCCGCTCCGACACCGCCCGAGATGGGACTCGCAGCGATGAAGGCGACCCACAAGCTCTACGTACCGGTCGAGGAACGCCCGAAAGAACCGGAGCACAAGCGAAACATCGACAACTACTTTGGAACCATCCTGCGCGATGCTGGCAAGGGCGCGATCATCGATGGCGACACCAAGGAGATTGTGAACGTCCTCGAAACGGGATACGCCGTGCACATCTTCCGTGCCTCCGCGACCGGCCGTTACTTCTACACGATTGGGCGCGACGGCAAGGTCACCCTGATCGATCTCTACGAGGAGAAGCCGAAGGTCGTCGCGGAAGCCCGCGTATGCGTGGACGCGCGTTCGGTCGATGTCTCGAAGTACACGGGACCCAAGGGCGACTTCAATGACAAGTATGCGGTGGTGGGTTGTTACTGGCCCCCGCAAATGGTGATCTTGGACGGACAGACGCTGGAACCGCTGAAAGTCGTTTCGACCCGGTCTTCGACCTACGACACCAATGAGTACCACCCGGAACCCCGGGTCGCGACCATCGTCGCCTCCCACCACGCGCCCGAGTGGGTCGTCGCAATCAAGGAAACGGGCATGGTCTGGCTGGTCGATTACTCCGACCTGGACAATCTGACCATGACCCAGATTGGGACCGAACGGTTCCTGCACGATGGCGGTTTCGATTCGACGGGGCGCTACCTGATGCTGGCCGCCAACATGCGCGATCAGATCGTCGTCATCGACACCAAGACGAGGAAGTTCGTCGGGAAGTTCGAGACTGGCACCAAGCCCCATCCGGGCCGCGGAGCCAACTGGATCGACCCGGAGTACGGACCCGTCAATGCGACCACCCATCTGGGTGAGGGCATGATCGTCGTCTACGGAGCAGACCCCGAGGGCCATCCGGAGTACGCCTGGAAGGTGGTGCGCGAAGAAGAGACCGGGGGTCCCGGACTGTTCCTGAAGACCCACCCGAAGAGCGATTACATCTGGACCGACGCCACGCTCTCCAAGGAGGAGGGCGCCAACCAACAGATCTGCGTGTTCAAAAAGGCCGACTTCGCTGCGGGCGCTCATTGCTGGAAGGCCACCGATCACGGGAAGATCGTGCACTTCGAATACAACAAGGCGGGCGATGAAGTGTGGACCTCGGTCTGGGACAAACAGGGCGAACTGATCATCTACGATGACAAGACGCTGAAGGAGAAGGCCCGGATCAAGGGAGATTGGATGGTAACGCCGACGGGCAAGTGGAACGTCTACAACACGGTCCACGACATCTACTAATCCGATCCCGCAAGCGGCAACCCGCCCGGCTTTGTGTCGGACGGGTTCGCGATCCAATCCTCAATCGACGAAAAGTAGGAGGTTTCATGATTTCCAAGAGCGCTTCCGACCGCAGCCTGATCCACGCGTTTCTCGTCCTCTCCGCAATGGGCTTCGCGCTTCTCGTGCTCGCGTTTCTGATGCCGAAAACAGCTGCCGCCGCCGAAGGACACGATTTCGTCGGCTACCAGAAATGCAAGACCTGCCATAAGAAGGAAGCGATCGGCAACCAGGTCGGCGTCTGGCTCGAATCCAGACACGCGAAGGCCTATGAGACACTCGGAACCGACAAGGCGAAGAAGTGGGGCGCCGAAGTGGGCGTGACCAATCCGCAAACCGATGACCGCTGCATCAAGTGTCATTCGACAGCTCACGGCGTTCCGGATGAAAGGGTCTCGAATAAATTCGATCGGACGGCCGGCGTGCAGTGCGAGTCGTGCCACGGTGCGGGCAAGGACTACAAGAAGAAGAAGATCATGATGAACCGCGACAAAGCAATCCAGAACGGCCTGGTCGTACCGACCGCAGAGGTCTGCACGGGCTGCCACAACGATGAAAGTCCCGCCTGGGATGAAAAGGCCTACACGTTGGCCGATGGAAGCACGGTTGGATTCGATTTCGACCAGGCCGTGAAAAAAATCGCTCATCCGGTGCCCGAAGGCTACGATCCATCCGCCACTGGAGAGGCGGACTAACCATGGCGGGTGACGATCACGATTTGAACGGCGATCGCCACCCTCCGATTCAACTCACGATCTGGGCGGTGATCGCACTCGCGGTCGTCGTCATTGCCGGGCTCTTCACGGTTCGGCTCGAATATCAGCCCGAGACGACACGTGACTATCCGCCCCGGCCGCAGATCGCGGACGGCGAGGCGATCTTGCTGCCCGCTCCCGAAGTCGCCGACGACTATCTGCCCTGCAACGACTGCCACGATGGTGTGACACGAGAAGAGGGGCCGGTCCCGCGCGAACTCGAATTCGAACACGAAGACACGAAGCTCGCGCATGGAAACCTCTGGTGCCGGCACTGCCACGACGCCGTGGACCCGAACAACCTCCGCCTGGCCGACGCGTCCCTGGTTCCGCTCGAAGACTCGTGGAAGCTCTGCACCCAATGTCATGGCAAGAAGCTGCCGGAGTGGCGCGCGGGTGTGCATGGAAAGGTGACCGGAAATTGGAGGGGCGATCGGGAGTACGTGACCTGCGTCTTCTGCCACGAGCCCCATTCGCCGCCGACCGTGCCCATCGAAGGCGAGCCGAGACCCAGGCGACCCGAAGAAATCGTGCTGCGAACGAGTTCCCCAGGAGAAGAGTGAAGTGGGTATTTTCAGTCGAAACAAAAAAGCACGTGGGCAGAAAGAGGGCGCGCAGCCGAGCAGCTCGCGCCGCGAATTCCTCAAAACCGCTGCGACCGTCGGTGTGGGGACCGCGGTCGGCGCACCCGCGGTCGCAAGCGCGATGGAATTCGACTTCGAAACCTTCATGCAAAAGAATTTCCGCGAGCTATCGGACGAGGAGCTGCAAGGAGTCATCGATCGACTCGAGCGCAAATACTCCGAGAAGTACGGCAAGGACGTCAGTGTCTCCGCCATCGGCCCGATGGACGGCGTGCTCTACGGCTACGGGCTGGACATCTCGCGCTGCATCGGTTGCCGGAAATGCGTCTACGCGTGTGTGGACGAGAACAACCAGTCGCGGGATCCCGAAATCCAGTGGATCCGGGTGCTCGAATTCGAACGCTCCGAGGCATTGCGCACGATCAATCTCGAGGAGGGCAACCCGTACTACGAGCACGAGAAGGTTCCCGAGAAGGGCAAGTTCTACGTCCCGATATCCTGCCAGCACTGCGAGGATTCACCGTGTTCGACAGTCTGCCCGACCGGCGCCACCTGGCGAGAGCCCGACGGGATCGTCGTGATCGACTACGACTGGTGCATCGGCTGTCGCTACTGCATGGCGGCGTGCCCCTACGGAGCGCGTCACTTCAACTGGGGTGAACCCAATCTTCCAGCTGAGGATTTCAACCCCGACATCCACATCATCGGCAACAAACCGCGCACGCGAGGCGTGGTCGAGAAGTGTTCGTTCTGTATCCAGCGGGTTCGCAAGGGTCGCCTGCCGGCATGCCACGAGGCCTGCCCGGTTGGCGCGCGCAAGTTCGGCAACCTGCTCGATCCGAACAGCGAAATCCGATACCTGCTGGACAACAAGCGGACCTTCGTCCTGAAGGCAGAGCTCGAGACCAACCCGAAGTTCTTCTACTTCTGGGGAACGGAGGGGCGGAGTTGAGGCTTCAGCGCGAATCCGTCCGAACGGCGCAACTTCGAGGGGCAGCGAGCTGATGCACAACCTGAAGCTCTTCGCCCATTTCGTCAGTGGGAGCCTTCTCGCCGTCGCCAGCGGCAGCAGGGGGTACTACATCTGGCTGTTGGCATTGACGATTCTGATCGCACTCGGGTTGAACGCCTATGACCATCAACTCACCCATGGGTTGATCACGTCACACATGCGCGACCAGGTTTCCTGGGGTTTCTACATCGGAAATTTCGCGTTTCTGGTCGGAGTGGCGGCGGCGGCCGTCGTTCTGGTCGTTCCCGCCTACGTCTACAATTGGGGACCGATCCGAGACGTCGTCCTGATCGGCGAGCTGGCCTCGGTTGCGGCGATCATCATGTGCATGCTGTTCGTCACAGTGGATCTCGGTCGACCCGAATTCGTCTGGCATCTGATGCCGATCATCGGTACTCCGAACTTTCCGCACTCGCTGCTGACCTGGGACATCCTCGTCCTGAATCTGTATTTCGTGATCAACTGGTTCATCGTCACCTACATCCTGTTCATGACCTTCACGGGCCGGAAGTACAATCCGCGGATCGTGTTGCCGATCATCTTCCTCTCGATTCCGTTCGCGATCGGAATCCACACCGTGACGGCTTTTCTCTTCACGGGCCTCAAGTCCCGCGCCTTCTGGCACACCGCATTGTTGGCCCCCCGCTTCATCGCGGGCGCGTTCTGCTCGGGGCCCGCGCTGATCTTCCTGATCTTCCGGGTTCTGCGGAAGGTCGGGCGGGCGGAGATCTCCGAAGCGGCGCTCTTCAAGATCGGCGAACTGCTCGCCTACGCGATGGCAATCAATCTGTTCTTCGTTGGGACGGAAGTCTTCACCGAGTTCTACGCCCAGACCAGCCACACCGTTCACGCCCGCTACCAATGGTTCGGCCTCCACGGGATGTCGAGCATCGCGATCTACACCTGGGTCGCGCTCTGTTGCAATGTACTGGCCTTGATCATCTTCATGGTGCCGAAGTTCAGGCTCAACCTGAACATCCTCACGCTGGGCTGCGTGTTCTCGTTCTCCGGGATCTACATCGAGAAGGGAATGGGGCTGCTGCTCCCGGGATTCACACCGGACTCGCTGGGAGAAATCTACGAGTACGCACCCAGCCTGAACGAGGTGACGGTCGGCATCGGCGTCTGGGCCGTCGGAGCGCTGCTGTTCACTTTGATGGCGCGGGTCGCGATCGCCATCACGGCCGGCGACCTGCGGATCACGCGAACCTGAACGGACGTATCGGATGCTAGCGACTGCTCACTTTCGCAAAGCGGCGAACGAAGGCGACCATGTGCCAAATCTTGTCCTCCGTCCAGGCCTGATCGGATCCCGGGCCAAACGCGGGCATCGCGCAACGCTCTCCACCGCCCATCAAGATCTGGTAGAAGAGCTGCCCGTCGGTGCGGCTCGCCATGTACTTTGCATCCGTGAAGTTCGCGGGCTTGACGAGCTGATCCGAAGCGTTTGCCTCGGCACCGGTTCCGGTTCCATCGATCCCGTGACAACGGGAACACTTCCCCTTGAATTGCCGTTCGTAGTAACGGATCTCGCTGTCTTCCAGTGTCACCGGGTTTGGCCTGACCTTGACTTCTTCGGGTACGTCGTCTCGAGCGGAGACGGCGGTGCACGCGATGACGGAGAACCAGGTTGCCAGGGCGAACGCTACGAAGCACAAAACGGCGCTGCTCTTCGACATATCGAGTCCTCCGAAATTCTCCGGCGCTCAGTAGGGCGCCCGGGTCTTGTTGGCGGCATTGTATTTCCCGACGGGCATCGCGTAGGGAATTCTCTGGATCTCCGCGAGCGTCGTGGAATCGTACACCACGACGGCTCCGTCCTCGTGCCAGATGCTCACGAGCGCCTTGGCACCATCGGCCGAAAATTCGACGTGCATCGCCTTCTTGCCCGGCTCGGGTGTCAGCTTGCGATCGACGAGTTCGAGCGTGCGCTTGTCGACCAGCTGAATCGACTCGGTGTTGGAGTCGATCCAGAGGTAGGGTGTACCCGGGTGCGTGCGCGTAAAGTAGCCGGAGCCGACCAGCGGAAGCTGCGCGACGACTTTGAACGCGTCCATGTCGATGATCGAGAGGCGTGGAGCCCCCATGTGATTGAACGCCGCGTGAAGTACGCCATTGCGGCTGAAGAAACTCGCAGAAAACAGATGGGGCAGGCCTTCGGCGTCCAGCGTGGCGAGGATCTCGCTTCGTTCGAAGTCGTAGAGGATGAGGCGGCTGCCATTGCGCGAACTCGCAACGAGCCGGGTCGTTCCCGGGATGAAGATGAAATCCTCGAAGGGTTCGTCGAGCTCGACGAGGCGGAGTGTCAATTCCGGGTAGCTGATGAAATAGAGCTGCGGCAGGTCGCGCAGCGTGACCATGAAACGTTGGCTGCGGGGAACCTGATAGACGGCGCTCGGCTGACCGGGAAGCGGGAAGGTTGCCAGCGGCCGCAGGCGGCCATCGAGAACGACGACTCCCTGGGGCAGCTGGTTTGCCGCGGCTACGTATCTTCCATCATCCGAAACCGCGATGTTCCGGGTGTTGACACCGACCTTCACGCGCGTGCGCAGCGCGCCGCGATCGAGGTCGTAGTCGACGAGCGTCCCGTCGCGTGTTGCGACCAGCGCCTGGTGCAGACCTCGATCGAATTTGATGCCGCCGTGGATGCGACCGACCTCGAAGCGATCGAGCTCCCGCATGCTGCCGCCATCGAGGACCGAGACGCTTCCCGAGCCGCGCTCGACGACGAGGATCAGCTCCTCGCGTTTCACCGCGGCGGAAATCGCGCTGCGCCCGGGCTTCTCTTCGACGCGGCTCGTCTCGATATCGGCGAGCGACCAGCGGACTTCGGCTACGGGTTGGCGGAAGAACTCGATCAACCCACGCGCCTCGGCGCCGCTGAGCTGGTCGGAAAACGCGGGCATCTGCGTGGCGGGCAGACCGTCGAGGATCGCAGTGACGAGCGCGTCGTCCGGCTTGTGCGCGAGGGTCGTCTGGATCAGGGGGGGCGCGTAGCCGCCATAGCGTCTCGCACCGTGGCACCGGGCACATTTCAGCGCGTAGGTCGCCGTGGCATCCAATTCGGCCGTAGCCCGCTCCTCGACAGCCTGCGCTCCGATCGGCACCAGCGCAGCGGCGAGAACTCCGGAGATCCATCGGTTCAGCTGCACGCTCGGCTCCTTGGTTTCTGCCATTGCACTTTCTTGCATTGGGCTCGCGGGGTCAAGAGGCGGGGTGATGAGAATTGGTCCCAAGACTGTGTAGGTTTTGAAGCAACATGATCCAGCTGAATTCGGGGAATCCCAGATGCTGCCGGTAACCGATCTCATCCAAGTCGCACTCGGCCGCTCCGAGATCGGCGATCTGAGCGCTCGCGCGCCGCGGCGCTTCGAAGCCGTCACCCGAGACACTCCGGTCGTGATCTGGAACATCTGCATGCACTGCAACATGCATTGCCCGCACTGCTACGCGGCGGCGGTCGCCAAGCCGGCCCCAACCGATCTGACCCACGAGGAGGGCATCGATCTGATCGACCAGCTCGCTGATGCGGGCGTCCGGGTGGTGATCTTCAGCGGTGGCGAGCCCCTGTTGCGCGCCGACGTTTTCGAACTCATCGCGCACGCAACCCAGCGCGGCATCAGCCCGCAGCTCTCGACCAACGGCGTGCTGATCGACGCGGATGTCGCAAAACGGCTGGCCGACGTCGGAATCGCCTACGTGGGCATCAGCATCGATGGCATCGAGAGCTTCAACGACACCTACCGCGGCCTCAGCGGTGGCTTCGATGCGGCACTCCGCGGACTGCGCAACGCCAGGGCCGCGGGAATGAAGACGGGGCTGCGCATGACGCTCTCGAAGCGCAACTTCGATCAGCTCGAATCGATGGTCGATGTCGCGCGGGATGCGCGCGTCAACCGCTTCTACGTTTCGCATCTCGTCTACTCGGGACGCGGATACAAGGTGGCGCACGAAGACCTGAACCGAGAGCAGCAGCGCGCCACCCTGAGCTGGCTCTTCGAAAAAGCCGAGTCGCTGCTCGATCTCGATCCCGAGTTCAAGATCGTCACGGGATCGAACGATTCGGACGGCGTCTACCTGCTGCACTGGATTCGCGAGCGCCACGGCGAGGCGGCGGGCGCAAAGGTTCGCGAATTGCTGCGGCAACGGGGTGGAAACTCCGCCGGCGAGCGCATCCTCAACATCGACTCGCGCGGGCGCGTGCATCCAGATCAATTCTGGCGCGCCGCAGTGCTGGGCGAGATCCGGAGCGAAAGCTTCACAACGATCCTCGCACATCCGCTGCGCGACCAGTTGAGCCGGCGACTCGAATATCTCACGGGCCGTTGCGGCAGCTGTTCGGAGCGCGAGCTCTGTCGCGGCTCTCACCGCGAACGCGCGCTCGCATTTCATCGCGACCCCTGGGCGTCGGATCCCGCATGCGTGATGGAAGACGCCGAGATCGCCGGAGCGAAACCGCCTGACCTGGAGGTCGCCATATGCTGAAGTCGCTGCCTCGAACGCTGCTGGCGCTGCTCGCGGGTGTCGTCACCGCACTCGCGGCATCGGCCGAGCCCGGCGGCATCGGCTCCCGCGTATTCGTCGTGGAACGCGCGTCCGAGAGCCTCGCGATCTACGACTATGTCGCGCGCAAGTTGCTGCCGACCCGGATCACGGGGCTCGGCAACCTGCGCCACGCGACGATGATCTTCTCGCCCGATCTGCGTTACGGCTATCTCGCCACCCGCAGCGGGCAGGTCAGCCGGATCGACCTCGCCAAGCTCGAGCGCACCGGCGTCGTCTTCACGTCGGAAAACTCGATCGACAACGCGATCAGCCAGGACGGCCGCGTGATCGCGACCGCGGAATACGTTCCCGGGGGCCTCACACTGCTCGACGCCGAGAGCATGGCGATCTTGAAGAAGCACCCCGCGAGCTTCGAAAGCGGCGGCGAGCAGGTCGCGTCGCGCGTGACGGGCGTGGTCGATGCACCCGGCAACCGATTCGCCTGCGTGTTGATCGAGGCCGCGGAAATCTGGCTGGTCGACGCCTCGAAGCCCGACTTTCCGATCGAACACCGGATCAAGACGCGCCAGGGCAATCCCTACGACGCGATGATCACGCCGGACGGGCGCTACTACGTGGTTGGACACCTGGAGAGCGACCGCGTTTCGGTGCTCGATCTCACCCAACCGGAAGCCGGCATCCGCGAGGTATCGCTGCGCGATCCAAAGCGGGATTACGACAAGGCGATGCCCGTCAAATTGCCGCACCTGGCCTCGTGGGCGGTGGCGGGCAACTGGATCTTCGTCCCGCTCGTCGGAGAAGACCGGCTTGCAGTCCTCGATCGCATGACCTGGGAGTTCACGCGGTCGATCCCGCTGCGCGGCCATCCCGTCTACGCGGTTCGCTCGCCAACCGAACGAGAAGTCTGGGTAAGCTTTTCCGGTGAAGAAGACGACGCCTACGTGCAGGTGATCGACGTCGAACGCCTCGAAGTCGTCGACACGCTGCGCCTCGGCCGACGTATCTACCACATGGACTTCACCCCGCGCGGATCGCACGTGCTCGTGAGCGCCAATGCGGACAACAAGCTCTTTCTCGTCAACGCATCGACCCGCAAGATCGAAGACGCGGTGGACGTGGCTTCGCCCTCGGGAATCTTCGGCGTCTGGCGGGCTTTTCGAATGGGTCTTTGAATCGCGCTTTTGCGCATCGGATGAGGTGATCGCAGGATGTCGCTGTCAACAGATGCTCGAAATGCGCTGATACGCGTGATCCAGTCCGGAGTTCCG
Source organism: Deltaproteobacteria bacterium (assembly GCA_024640705.1). GTDB lineage: Bacteria > Myxococcota_A > UBA9160 > UBA9160 > SMWR01 > JACZVU01. Next base: position 10,462 of record JAHEEJ010000020.1, on the reverse strand, counting down.
TTCGAGTCGCGCCCATTCCGATCGATCGCCGAGGATCTCGGCGCGACCGAGGCAGCGATCATCGAAGCGTTGTGCGAGCTGCAACGCGAGAAGATCCTGCGCGAAATCTCGGCCGTGCTCGAGGGCAGCCTGCTCGGTCATCAAAGTGCGCTGGCAACCGGCACGATCCCCGGGAAGCGAATCGAAGCCGTCGCGGAGATCGTCAGCGCCCACCCGACCGTGAGTCACAACTATCTGCGCAATCACATCTACAACCTCTGGTTCACGATCGCCGTGCCAGCGGAAATGCCTCTCGAGCGGACGCTGGAACTGCTCGCGAAAGAAGCGGGTGTGGATGGCTTCCACTCACTTGCCAGGACGCACGTCTTCAAGATCGGCGTGAACTTCGACCCCGAGAGTTTGAAGAATCGCACCGAGGTGACGGAAACCTCGACCGCGACGAAGATCGAGGTCAGCCCCCGAGACGCGCAGTTCTTTCGCGCACTGCAGACACCGCTTCCGCTCGTCGAGCGACCCTTCGACGAACTCGCCCGCGGCGTCGACGCAAGCGAAGACGATCTGATCGAATTCGCCAGGCACCACCTCGGCGGCGCAATTCGACGCTACGTGGGAACGCTTCGCCACCGCAAACTCGGCGTGAAGGAGAATGGGATGGTGGTCTGGCGGGTGTCGGACGATCAAGTCCAGGCCGCGGGCGAACAGCTCGCGCGGGCGCCGGAAGTCAGTCACTGCTACGCGCGAAATCCCGTGCGCAATTTTCCCTACACGCTCTACAGCATGGTCCACGGGCCGAGCCGTGAGAGTTGCCACGAAATTGCGCGCGAGCTTTCGCGGCAAACCGGACTCGAAGACTACGCGGTGTTGTTCAGCGAACGGGAATTCAAGAAGCAGCGGCTGCGCTACTTCCTGCCGGAGTTGGACCGCTGGTGGCGCGAGCGCGCCTGAGCGGCAGCCGCTGAAGGCCCGACCACTCGCCGTCACCAGAACCCTTTCCAGCCCGTTAATGGGCGAAAAGCGAAAGAATTACAGTAGCTTACAAATTGTGAAGATAAAGAGATCTAAATATCTTTTAATGGTAGACTAGGGGCTCGCGCGCTGGCATCGAGCGCCGCCGCCGAGGCCCAGGGCGCGAGATGGGCGGCGCCGAAACCGCCAACGGCGCCGCGAGGAGAACGATGCTCCTTTCTCAAACGGCTGAGTACGCGCTGCGCGCGATGGCCTGGTTGGCCACCGTGCCGGACGGCAAGCCCGTTCGCGCGGTGGATCTTTCGGGTTCGACCGGGATTCCTACCCACTACCTCTCGAAAGTCTTGCGCCGCCTGGTGCTCGCCGACCTGCTGGAATCCCAGAAGGGACAGGGCGGCGGCTTTTCGCTTTCGCGTCCGCCCAGCGAAATCGCGTTCATCGACATCCTCTCGGCGATCGACGCCTACCCGACCGAGGGACGCTGTGCGTTCGGTTGGGGGCAATGCGACGCCGCCGATCCGTGTCCACTCCACAACTCGTGGAGCCATCTCAACGAGCGGATCCGAGACTGGGCGTCCGGCACCAGCCTGGAAGAAATCGCGAACTTCACACCCACAGGCCCGCGTTCCACCGAGAATTTGAACAAAGCATAGGTGGTTGCGCGCGGAAGCAGCCTGGCAGCTGAAGTCGCGGCTCGTACACATGCGATCGTGTCGATTCGCAACTTGAATCTTGATGCAGTGACTGGTTGCCCGGGCGGGGTGAGGGGAGGCCATCGGGCTCAAACCCCATGTCGCCCGATGGCCTCCCCTCACCCCGCCCAAGTCACATCTTCTTGGATGCGGACGCCGAATGCCGTGGTTTGGTTCTGGCGCTCGAGTGTGGATTAGCCGAGTCCGAGTCGCAGACTGATCCGCTCGGCGATGATGGCTTCGATCTGGCTCGGCTCGCCGTCGCCGGGTATGCGTTCCAGGTAGGTGCAGTCGAGGGCGTCGAAGACCGAAGCGACCCGCGAGAGGAAATCGCGCCGTTCGAAGACCCCCTCGATCTCGGAGCCCCGCGCGTGCACCCGCGCGAACGCGATCTGGGGATCGATCTCGAGCAGCAGCACGAGGTCGGGAATCGGAAATTCGGCTTCGCTGTCCGCGAGAATCTGCTCGTAGTCGAGGCCGCGCGCGCCTTGATAGGCGACGGTCGAGAGATAGTAACGGTCGGTCAGCACGACCTGGCCCGCGCGCAGTGCGGGCGCGATGACCTCGGCGACGTGCACGCGCCGGTCTTCGACGAACCAGCGCAATTCTTCCTCGGGAGCGAGCGCCTGGCCCGAGCGCGCCATCTCGCGAATCCGCTGACCGCTCGGAAACCGGGTGGGTTCGCAGGTGGTGACGACGTCGCAGCCGGCGGCGCGCAAGCGCGCCGCCAATCGCTCGAGTTGCGTGCTCTTGCCGCTGCCGTCGAGGCCTTCGAACGCGATCAGTCGCCCGGCGTTCACGGGAGTACGACCGTCAGCCGTTCACGCAGCGCGAAAGCCGAGCCGGCTCTGAACATCGAAGTCCTCGACACCGCTACCAAAATTCAACCGGAGCGAGTCATCGACCCGTCGGCACGGCGCTTGCTCTAGGAGCAGTGTGCCTTCGGGCACACCCGCCAATGCCCCTTCAAGGGACCGGGGGCCGGCGGGACAGGAGTCGTCGGGCGGGAACACTGGGTTCGCCGTGGAATACTACAGGGGTGAGTTCCACGTCGAGTTTCCGCCCGGCGGCTCCGCATCCCAGCTGGGGTGCTCAGATCTTGCCCTGCAACATGAAGGCGATCACGAGAGCGTAGATGGCGATCGACTCGATCAGCACCATGCCGAGGATGAAGCTCGTGAACATCGTGCCCGACGCGCCCGGGTTGCGCGCGATGCCGGCCGTCGTGTTGCCCGCGGTGAGGCCCTGGCCGATCCCACAGCCGAGTCCGGCGAGTCCGATCGCGAGGCCCGCGCCGAGCGCGTAGCCCCATTTTCCGTCACCGCCGCTGCCGTCTTCGGCGCCCGCCACCATCGGCAACGCGATCAAGAACAGGCTCCAGAGTACGACTTTTCCAAATTTTCGAATCACGGTTGTCTCCTTGCTGAGCGTGGCTCTTTGCCGAGGCCCCTCTAGTGGGGCTCCTCGAGCGCCAAACCGATGTAGATCATGGTGAGTAGAGCAAAGACGAAGGCCTGCAGGAACGAGACGATCAATCCGAGCCCCATGAAGACCGCCGGCACGCCAATCGGCACCAGCGTAATCCAGATCGCGATGACCGTGTGGTCCGCGAACATGTTTGCGAGAAGTCGGACTGCGAGCGTCAGCATCCGCGCGAGGTCCAGCAGCAGTTCGATCGGAAACATGATGATCGCGAGCACGCGAAAGTGCACGGTTCGCCCGAAGATCTCCCGCTCGAAGAGGCTCGGTCCCATGAACTTGACCAGATATTTCTGCTTGTGCTTGGCGACGCCCACCCAGGTGTAGACGACCCAGGAAATCACCGCCCAGGCCCAGGTGGTGTTCGCGTCCGAGGTCGCGCCCTCGACTCCGGGGAGCAGCCCGATCAGATTTGAAAACAAGATGAAGACGAACATCGTGCCGACGATCGGAAAGTACTTGCGCCAATCTTCTCCGATCCGATCGCGCGAGAGATCCGCGAGGCCTTCGACGAGCACCTCGAAACAGTTGCGCAGCGTCACACCCTCATCGGGCACGATTCCGCCGCCTTCGGCCGCAATGCGGCGGCGAATCAACAGCCCCGCGACGAGCATCAAGATGCCCGCCACGATCGACGCCTGAACGACCCACGGAACCGCAGATTCGAGCGGTGTGTAGATGTTCACCAACTCTCCTCCTCGTTCGCGTCAAGCACTTTCGACTCGCGCGCGAGCCAGGGATTCCAGCGGTCCCAGCCCGGATCGTCGTCGTCGAGGCGGGGCGCACTTGTGTCGACCGACGGCCGCGACCGCCAGGCCTCGATCACCGTCGCGGGCATGATCAGCGACAGCCCGATCAACAAGCCGGCCGCATCGGCTCCAAAATAGAGCGCCGCACAGATTCCGGTTGCGAGCAGGATGAAGCGCAATCCGAAAACCGCCGCCCAGGCGCGCTGGCCGGGCAGCACGCCCCAGAACAAGAACTGCGCGGAACGTCGCATCGCGCGGAAGTTCGCGGCTTCGAGTGCGGCCCCGACCGCGAGGCTCGTCGCAAACGCGGGTGTCGCCAGCGCGAGCGAAGTCGCGACCGCGCTCGCGGAAATTGCGATGTTCCAGCGCTCGATGGGGTCGATGCTCATCATTCGCTCTCGTCGTCTCGTCCGGCTTCGTCCGGATTGCCTTCCCTGATCCAACGACCGAGGCGAATCAGTCGAACGGTGAAGGACGCAAATCCGATCGCGGTTCCAATCAGAAGAAGCCAGGGTGCGGTATCGAAATAGCCGTCCAGCCAGTAGCCGATCAAGGCCGCGATCAGCAGCGCGATGACGGCTTCGAACGCACCCTGGTAGACGGCACCCTGTCGCCGGTCTTGTCCGGCTCGAGACTTCTTCTCGTCTTGCCGGTCCGTCACCGGAGACCGGCGACTGAAAACGCGGCATCCCCCGGCCATCGCTGCAAGCCGCGACTCCGGAGGACGGCGCGCATCCTAGCCAACGCCCGGGAAGGGCTCAACGCACCCTCGCGGCTTTTTGCATCGCGACCTTCGCGGCCGCCAGCGCGGCCTCGATGTCCCGGTCCTTGTGGGCCAGCGAGGCGAATCCGCACTCGAATGGGGACGGCGCGAGGTAGATGCCCTGCTCGAGCATGCTCTGAAAGAAGGGCTTGAAGCGCCCCGCGTGGGCCTGCTGGGCGTCCGCGAAGTTGTGGACCGGGCCCGGGTGGAAGAAGAAGCCAAACGCTCCCCCGACCGCGACCGCGGTGAATTCGACCCCAACTTCGCGGGCGATTTCGCTCAGACCCTCCGCCATCCGCTTGGAAACCGCTCCGAGCCGTTCGTAGGCGCCTGCCTTGGCGAGCTCGCCGAGCGTCGCCAGCCCAGCCGCCATCGCGAGCGGGTTGCCCGAAAGCGTGCCCGCCTGATAGATCGACCCCTCGGGTGCGATCTGCGCCATCAGGTCTCGGCGACCCCCATAGGCGGCCGCGGGCAGGCCACCGCCTACGATCTTGCCAAGACAAGTGAGGTCCGGCTTCACGCGGTAGAGGCTCTGAGCGCCCCCCCAGGCGAGCCGGAAACCCGTGATCACTTCGTCGAAGATCAGCAGTGCGCCGGAGCGATCGCAACACTCGCGCAGCGCTTTGAGGAAGCCCGGCTGCGGCGGGACGCAACCCATATTGCCCGCCATGGGCTCCACGACCACGGCCGCGATCTCGTTCCCCCAGCGCTCGAAGGCCTGCTCGACCGCGCCGATGTCGTTGTAGGGCGCCTGGATGGTGAGGTCGGCGTAGCTCGCGGGAACGCCCGGCGAGCCCGGGATGCCGAGTGTCGCGACACCGCTGCCCGCACCGAGCAGCAGTGCATCGACGTGGCCGTGGTAACAGCCCTCGAACTTCAAGACACGTTCGCGGCCGGTCGCGCCGCGCGCGAGGCGCAGCGCGCTCATCGTCGCCTCGGTGCCCGAACTCACGAAGCGAATCTTCTTCACGCTTGGGAGCGCACCGGTGATGACTTCGGCGAGTTTGGTTTCGAGTTCCGTGGGCGCGCCAAAGCTCGTCCCCGACGCCATCGTCGCGCGCAGCGCCTTGAGAACGGCCGGATTCGCGTGGCCCGCGATCAGAGGCCCCCACGATCCGACGAAGTCGATGTACTCGTTGCCGTCGACGTCCCAGATGTGGCAACCCTTGCCGCGCTCGATGAAACGCGGCACGCCGCCGACGGATCCAAATGCGCGCACGGGGCTGTCGACGCCACCGGGGATCACGCGCTTGGCGCGCTTGAACAGTTCTTTGGAGCGATCGGTAATCACGTTTGAGCCTCTTCCGGGCTAGGCGCCCTCGTCGCCATCCGTCACTTCGGGTTCCGTTCCATTGGTGTCCGATTCCGCGCCGTTGCCTTTCGACACCTCGCGATCGGTCGGCTCCTCACCTTCGAGCGACACTTCGTCTTCGTCGCGCTCGGCCAATCGCGCCATCGAGACGAGCCGCTCACCGCTGTCGAGATTCATCACCCGCACGCCCTGGGTGGCGCGCCCCATCGTCGAGATTCCCTTGACGGGGCAGCGCAAGACCTTGCCGCCATCGGTGATCAACATGACTTCGTCGTCCCCGACGACCTGCGCGACGCGCACGACCTTGCCGTTGCGATCGGAGGTTCGGATCGTGATCACGCCCTGGCCGCCGCGGCGCTGCAACCGGTAGTCGTCGAGTGGGGTCCGCTTGCCATAACCCTTTTCGGTGATGGTGAGGATCGTCGCACCCGGTGAGAGGATCTCCATCCCGACCACTTCGTCTCCGGTGGCCAGCGTCATCCCGCGCACACCCGCAGCCGCACGCCCCATCGGCCGCACCTGCTCTTCGGGGAAGCGGATCGACTTGCCGCCCCGGCTCGCGATGAGGACCTCTTGTGACCCGTTGGTCCGACACGCCGCGATCAGCTCATCCTCGGAATCGAGATTGATCGCGATGATGCCTCCGCGCCGCGGATTCGAGAACGCGGAAAGCGGAGACTTCTTGATCGTGCCCTTCCGTGTGCAGAGCAGTACGTAGTTTCCGTCGTCGTCGTCGAAGCTCCGCACGGGCAGCGTCGCCTGGACGCGCTCGCCGTCGGCGAGATGAAGCACGTTGTTGAGTGCCCGGCCGCGCGCCGCGCGTCCGAGCTGCGGAAGCTCGTGGACCTTCAGCCAGTGAGCGCGTCCGCGGGTGGTGAAGAAGAGGATGTAGGCGTGCGTCGAGGCGACGAAGAGGCGCTCGACGAAGTCGGCTTCGCGCGCCGCCATGCCCTTCACGCCCTTGCCGCCGCGCCGTTGCGCGCGGTACTGGCTCAGCGGATTGCGCTTGATGTAACCGCTGTTGGACACGGTCACCACCATGTCCTCTTCAACGATCAGGTCTTCGGTGCTGATTCCCTCGACGGGGCCGACGAGTTCGGTCTTGCGGTCGTCGCCGAAGCGCTCGCTGATCTCCTGGACTTCCTTGACCGACACGTCGAGGATCCGCGCGTCGCTCGCGAGCAAATCGACGAGGTCTGCGATTTTGGCCCGGATCTCCTCGAGTTCGTCGAGTACGCGCTGCCGCTCGAGTGCCGTCAGCGCACGCAGCCGCATCTCGAGAATCGCGTTGGTCTGCCGCTCGCTGAGATCGAAGCGCTCCATCAAGCTCGTACGGGCGTCCGCGGTGGACTGCGAAGCGCGAATGATCGAGATCACTTCGTCGAGGTTGTCGAGCGCGATCTCGAAGCCTTCGAGCAGATGCGCGCGCGCCTCGGCCTGCGCGAGATCGTAGGTGGCTCGGCGCACAACGACTTCGGCGCGGAAATCGATGAAGTGCCGCAGCGCCTGCTTGAGCGAGAGCAGCTGCGGCCGGCCATTGACCAGCGCGAGCAGGTTCACGCCAAAGGTCGACTGCAGCGGCGTCTGCTTGTAGAGCTGGTTGAGCACGATGTCGCCCTGGGCGTCGCGGCGCAATTCGATCACGATGCGCATCCCGTCGCGATTCGATTCGTCGCGAAGGTCGGTGACGCCGTCGATCTTGCCCGCGCGCACGAGGTCGGCGATCCGCTCGAGCAGCGACGACTTGTTGACCATGTAGGGGATCTCGGTGACGACGATCCGAGGTCCGCGCTTGCTCTCTTCGAAATCCGCGCGCGCGCGCACCGTGAGCAGACCGCGGCCCGTCGCGTATGCGGAGCGGATGCCATCGCGGCCGCAGATCATCGCTCCGGTCGGAAAGTCCGGGCCGGGAAGCTTTTCGAGCAATTCGTCGAGCGTGCATTTCGGGTTGGTGGCTTCGAGAACGATCGCGTCCGAGAGTTCGCGCAGGTTGTGGGGCGGAATGTTCGTCGCCATTCCGACCGCAATCCCCGACGATCCGTTCGCGAGCAGGTTCGGGAAGCGCGCCGGCAACACGACCGGCTCCATCACGCCGCCGTCGAAGTTCGGCACGAAATCGACCGTCTCGCGGTCGATGTCCTGGAGCATCTCCTCGGCGAGGGGATGGAGGCGCGCCTCCGTGTATCGATACGCGGCCGCCGAATCGCCGTCGATCGAGCCGAAGTTGCCCTGACCGTCGACCAGCGGATAGCGGAGCGAAAAGTCCTGGGCCATCCGGACCATCGAGTCGTAGACCGCGCTGTCGCCGTGCGGGTGATAGTGCTTGAGCACTTCTCCGACGACGCCGGCGGATTTCGAATAGCTGCGGCTCGAGAGCAGCCCTTCCTGGAACATCGCGTAGAGGATGCGCCGGTGGACGGGCTTGAGGCCGTCGCGCACGTCGGGCAGCGCGCGGCTGATGATGACCGACATCGAATAATCGAGGAATGAACGCCGGACCTCGTCTTCGATATTCACCGGCGGGTGGGAAAATTCCGGGGGCGCACCTCCCCCCGCATCTCCTCCGGAGGCTTCTTCGTCGGGCAGTCTCGGTTCGTCACTCACGGCAGCCGTTTCCTAGATATCGAGGTTCTGCACTTCGAGTGCATTGCGCTCGATGAACTCGCGGCGCGGCTCGACGTCGTCTCCCATCAGCGTCGTGAAGGCGAGATCGGCCTCCACCGCATCGGGCGCGCGCACCTGAAGCAGGGTTCGATTCGCCGCGTCGAGCGTCGTGTCCGCGAGTTGGTCGGGATTCATTTCCCCCAAGCCCTTGTAGCGTTGAATGGTGAGGCCCTTCTCACCGAGCTTCAGCAGATACGCGAGAAGCTCGACGGGGCCGACGATCTCCTGGAACTCGGATTCACCTGGGCGGTTGACGCGAAACGGGCCCGCGCCAACGCGCGTCATTTCAGTGTCGAGTTCTGCCAGACGCAGGTAGTCGGCCGAGCGGACGAAATCGGTATCGAGCGCGGTCTGATACACGACGCCCGACCGCCGCGCACCTGCGACGAGGCGAAAACCGCCGTGCTCCGGGTCGGCAGAAGTCGTCCAGCTGATGGGCTCGAAATCCGGATACAGCAGCCTAAAGCGCTCGTCGATCAAGGGCGCGATCGTATTGGCGAGTGCCGCTTCGTCGACGAAATCCGCCTCGCGCGGCACATGTACGCTGACCATCGCATCGATGACCCGGCTGTCGATTCGCCGGAGTTCCAAACGAGCGAGAATCGCGCGGTAATAACTCGCGCACTCGAGCAGACGCCGCAGGGCGCTGACGTCGAGCGGAGTCGTCGAGCCTTCGGGTCTGACCTCGGCGTTGACCAGGGCGAGTCCGAGCAGGTGCTCTTCGAGACTCCGCTCGTCTTTGATGTAGCGCTCGCTCTTGCCCTTCTTGACCTTGAAGAGCGGCGGTTGCGCGATGTAGAGATAGCCCGCGTCGATCAAGCCCTTCATTTGCCGGAAGAAGAAAGTGAGCAGCAGGGTGCGAATGTGGCTGCCGTCGACGTCGGCGTCGGTCATGATGATGACCTTGTGGTAGCGGGCCTTCGAGCTGTCGAAATCCGCACCGATCCCACAACCGATCGCGGTGATCAGCGCCTGGATTTCCGTGCTCGAGAGCATCCGATCGAGTCGCGCGCGCTCGACATTCAGGATCTTGCCGCGAATAGGCAGGATTGCCTGGGTTTCGCGCGACCGGCCCTGCTTGGCGGTGCCACCCGCAGAATCTCCCTCGACGATGAAGAGTTCGGCCTTCGAAGGGTCGCGCTCCTGACAATCCGCGAGTTTGCCCGGCAGGCTGTGGTCCGAAAGCGCCCCCTTGCGACGCGCGAGGTCGCGGGCCTTCCGCGCGGCGAGCCGCGCGCGCGCGGCGTCCTGGATCTTCGAAAGGATCTGCTTCGCGGTAGCGGGGTTTTCTTCCAGGTGGTCGCCGAGCTTGTCGTAGAGGATGGCTTCGACGAGGCCGCGGACTTCGCTCGTGCCGAGCTTGGTTTTCGTCTGACCTTCAAATTCCGGCTGGGGCAGCTTCACGGAAATCACGGCTGTGAGACCTTCGCGTGTGTCATCCCCGCTGATGGCTTCCTTGGAATCCTTGCCGTTCTTCTTTTGGTTGGTCACGTAGCGATTGAGGGTACGGGTCAGTGCCGTTCGAAAGCCGATCAGATGCGCGCCGCCCTCGATCGTGTTGATGTTGTTCGCAAACGAAAAGACGCTTTCGTTGTACGACTCGTTGTACTGGAGCGCGATTTCGATCTGTACCGGCACTTCGCCCTGGTTGTTGGTGTAGGTGCGGGTGCCGGAAACGAAAATTGGCGGGGTGTGAAGCGGTGCGCGCGAGCGATTTAGGTGCTCGACAAAAGAGACGATCCCGCCCTCGTAACAGAAATCGTGGCTCTTGCCCGAGCGCTCGTCGTCGATCTTGATGCGCAAGCCCGCGTTCAAGAACGAGAGTTCGCGAAGCCGC
>JAHEEJ010000019.1 GCA_024640705.1 Deltaproteobacteria bacterium | reverse complement strand
AGGGAAATGGTTGGCAGGCGAAAAAGCACGGCAATGTTCGAGAAGGCAGGTGCTGGCGGTTCGGAGTGACTTTCGATGATCCCACAGCACGGCGATATCGTCGCGAACGACGGTGCCAACGCAGCAGATTGAACTGCGATTCATGAAATTAGAAAAAATACCCGGTGAAGATCAGGCGTGGGCCAAACTCGCCACACTGGACCCAGCAAGGGTGTGCCGCAGAACGACGGCGCGTTTCGACGAACAGACTGGGGCCTACACGCTCGGATCCTATGGATGTGAGATCTCCATTTCTCCGGGAGACATGAAGATTTTCAGCAACTCGTCACAGGGTGATGATTTGCTCCGAAAGGTCGACGCATCGTTGACTCTTCTCTGGTACCTGACCTCGTCGCATTCACTGCCACCGTCGGGAACGTTGATCACGCCGGGCAGCCTACCTGGGGGACAGATCTTCGAAAAAGGAACCCACGTACTCCCGCTCGATCCGCTTGCAGAAAAATATGCCCATGCGCCCGGAGCCTTCATCGAAACTGGCAGAACGTGGGGAGGAGAAGTTCTCGATTATGGCGATGCCGCCATACAACTCTGGCCGCTTCCGCAAGTACCCACGACGCTCATCCTGCGCACCGCGGACGAGGAGTTTCCGGCGCTGGTCAATCTCTTGCTCGATTCGAACTGTCGATTTCAATTTCCGACAGACATCATCTGGGCAATCTGCATGATGAGCGCGTTGATATTGCGGTGAGTTCCTGACGCCGAACGCGTAGCGTCGATCTTTGCCACAACCCCTTTTTTTCTTTTTGGTGTCTCTCTCGCCCCCAGGTCGCGATCGCCTCAAGCCTCACCCACCGTGCTTCCGATAGGTGGGCTGGAGGTGCTCCGATGCTGGAGGTGGTCAGCGGCTTTCTCGAGCGGTTCGAGCTGGCGCTGGTGGTTGGATGGGGCGTGATCTACTTCGCGCTGACCGCGCTCTTCGCCTACACGCTGCAGGCGATTTCGGACAAGACGGAGGCCGCCCCGGCCTGGATGTCCTGGGTGCCCTTCGTGCAGATGCACCCTTTCCTGCGGGCCGCCGGAAGCAGCTGGACGGCGCTGCTGAGCTGGATCGTGCTGCTGATCGCGGTCACCGTGTTCGGTGCGGTGGCCTCGTCGCGCGGGTCCGGGGGAGGGGCGCCACTCGCCGCCGTACTGCTGGCCCTGGGCTCGCTGATCTATTTCGGCCGGATGCTGTGGCGGCTGGCCGAGAAACGAAAACTTTCGGGTTACGTGGGTCTGGCGTGCCTGGTTCCACTCTTCGGGCTGCCCTTCTATTTCTACATCGCGTTTCACGACGGCCTGGTGCGCCCGAATCCGGTGGGGCTCGGGGTCGTGTTCGTGCTCGCGATCGGCGCCGCGGTCAGCCTCCGCGGCGATCTCTCCGAAGCCCGCGCGATGCTCGATGGCAACGCGGCGCTGTTCCAGTCCGGTGGCCCGGAAACCCCGGAAGACGCCCAGCGGCTCTTCGAATCGATGCAGGCCGCGATGGAGAGCGGTGCTTCGGGCGAGTTTTCCGCGGCGGGTCCCGGATCACAGCAGGATCTGGACGCCGCGCTACTCGGAATCGCGTCGCTCGGGCCGGATGCCGCCAAGCGTGTCTATTACCAGTTCACCGACGAGCGGGGCTCTGTGCGCTTCGTGGAGCAGCTCGATCAGGTGCCGCCCGCCTGGCGCGACCGCGTCGGCTACGTCGAAATGGATGGGCCGCCGCCCCTGTCGCCGTCCGATGCGCGGCGCATGCGCGGGCTGGGCGGTGCGAATCCCGCTGGAATCGCCCTGGCCTCTACCGGCTCACGCAGCGCGCGCTCCTCCGCGGTCTTGCTTTACTACGCAGAATGGTGTGGATACTGCCGCAAGACCCGCGCGGAGCTCGATCGCCGCGGGGTCTCCTTCCAGATGCTCAACATCGAAAACCCCGCCACGCTCGCCGAGTTGGTCGAGAAGACCGGGCAGCGGGGGATTCCCGTGCTCGACGTCGGCGGCAAGATCCTGATTGGCTACGACCCGGAGGGCCTGGATCGGCTGCTGGGCTCGTCGTCCTAGCTTCGGACGTGCGGCAGCGTGGCTGGCTGTGCGCGCCGCACGGGCGCGCCGGCTAGCCTCAGCCGCGGCGCGGCCGAGCGCGCGGGGCGGGAAACGAAGCCACGACCTTGACGTCGCGGGAACCCCAGCCCAGCGCGGCCAGGTGGCGTCCTGCGGCCTCGATGTCGGCGGTGATGACCCGGCCGTCGTGGAAGATCACGGTTTTCGCGTCACGCCGGGCCACCGTTCCCTCCTGGGTTCGCGCGTACGCGTGCACCTTGGAGCCCGACGCCAGCACGATCAGCGACACGGGACCGGTGGAAACCTCGCAGACCTGGCCCGCCTGGGCGGACGCAAACGAGCCCAACGTCAGGAGCAGAGCCAGGGCTCTCGAGAGCTGGTGCGGCGAGTGAGCGGGCGGCATCTCGATTGGATCGGATCGCGGTGGCCGCGTCTTGAGGCCCGGGCGCCCGGGCCGTGGACGACTACTCAGATCTTCCAGGGCCCCCGCTTCGATCGCCCGAGTTCAGATCGGAGGGAGTCAAGGGGGAGGCGAGCAACCGCTCGAAGTCTTGCCAGCTTCGTTCGGGGGAAGGATTCGGGCCGCCGCTCGTCTCGATGTAGTGTCGGACGAGATCCTTCCCGAGATTGTAATTGATCACGTAGCTCCGATATTTCTCGATGAACTGGACGTTGCGCTCCGCTCTGGGCGCCGAGACCAGCGCATAGCGTTCGAGCCAGTCGATCGTCTGCTGCTGGTCGAATTCTCCATCGAGATGGCGCCGTGCCGCCTCATTGCGGGCGTAGTCGAGTTCTTCGACGAGATCCCGCACCTGCTGATAGGCGTCAGCCCGAGCCGGGTCCAGGCCCGCGAGCGGGAAGAGTTTCTCGCGTTCGAAGGCGACGCGCTCCTGGCCGGGAAACGCCATCCGGATGCCGTACTCGGCGCTTCCCTCGTTGATCACGCTCTGGGGGCCGAACAGCGGGTAGAGCGCAAACTCGATCCAGCCGCGCCCGCGCAGGAGATCGCGTTCCCACAAGATGTTGTTGACGTGGTGGCCGGGGTAGCCCTCGTGGCACGCCAACCCCACCGCATCGCCGATGTAGATCGGCAGGCTGGTGTTGAGCTGGATCAGACTGTGGTAGTCGCCCTCGTACCAGTTGTAGGCGTTCCAGGGTTTGTCGGTGACGTACTCCACCTCGAAGCTCTCTTGCTCTGGCAGCGCGATGAAACGCGTGGTGCGTGCGCGGCACTCGGCGATGGCGGCCTGGAAGACGGGATCGAGGCGGTCCGGAGGGATCTCGAACTGCTTGTGAAAAGCTTCATAGCGGTCGAGCAGTGATCCCTCGCCAGGGAGGAGCCGCGCGAGTTCGTCCAGGATGGTCTGGAACTCCGCCTCGCTCTTGATCGGTGCGACCGCATCGAAGAGAACGCGTGATTCCTCGTCAAAGGAGAACTTTTTTCCGCCTAGCATCTCGACGCGAGCAGCCAGAGCTTCGACGTTCTTGCGCAGTGCGCGTTGCCGCAAGCGTGTCATCTCATCGGTGTCGCGAGCGGGATCGGCGCCTAGCGCATCGACGAGCTGGGCCGCGCGGCTTCGGATCTCGGAAAGGGTGGGCTTGGCGCGCTGCGCTTCCTCTCGCCATTCGGCCGGGCCCAGATAGGCGTCCACATAATCCGGATCGTGGTTTCCGAGCGCCAACCCGAGCTTCACGTACGCTTCTGCGATGTCGTCGAGTGAAGGCGCGTCGGCAGTTTCCGCGCCTGGGTCGGTGTCTCGTCGGTCACAGCCGCCCAACAAGAGCACGGTCGCCGCCACCAGCGTCGTTGCGAAGATCCGGGGGCGGATCGATAGGACGCCCGCAAGGCGGTCAAGCGCAGCGCCGTGCTCGAACAAGTGATCCCCCTCTCTTGCCCGATCACTTTACACCAGCTTGCGGGCCGATCGACGTCGGCATCGGTCGAGAGCGATCTGGCCTGGTAGCATCTGGCTGGGTGATCGGCTCATCAGGAGAAGCGAAATGCGATTTTCAGTGTTGTCCGCAGAGGAAGAGCAGAGGATCCACGAGGCCGCGCTGTGCATCCTGGAAGAGGTTGGTCTCGATGTCGCGCGGCCCTCCCTGCTCGCCAGATTGAGAGAGCACGGTTTCCCAACGCCCGCGGATGATCGGGTGCTGATCCCCCGCGCGAGAATCGAAGCCGCGCTCGAGAGTGCGCCGCGCAGCGTGCACCTGGGGGCGCGCGATGCGGACAAGCAGGTCGTGCTGGATGGGAAGCGCTGCTTCACGGCCACGGGCGGCTGCGGCTCGAAGACGCTGGACATCGACACGGGCGAGGTGCGGCCATCGTCTTTGGCCGATGTCGCCGCCAGTGCCCGTCTGGCCGACGCGATCGGGGAGTACGACGTCTACTGGACGATGACCAGCGCCCAGGATGTAGAGCCCGCGACGCGCGTGGCGCGTGGTTTTCTCGCGGCATTGCAGAACACCGTGAAGCCAATCCAGGTAATCGATGCGTGCAAGGGCGAGGAGGCAGAGACGCTCGTCCTGATGGTCCGGCAACTCGAGTCCGCTGGCGCGATGCACGGCCCGCCGGTTTCGATGCTGAACTCCGTCGTCACGCCGCTGAGGTTGGATCCGGATGGCACCGAGGCTTCGATGGTCTTCGCGCGTGAGGGTCTGCCCGTGGTCTGCTGCAGCATGCCGATCGGCGGCGTCACGTCGCCCGCGACGCCGGCGGGCACGGTCATGCTCGCGCATGCGGAAATTCTCGCGTTCGTGACACTGCTGCAGAGCCTCTATCCCGGCTGCCCACTCATCTACTGTCCGTTCCCCGTTTTCGCGGACCCTCACACGGGCATCACGAACTACTGGGATCCCCGCGGCGAGTGGTTGTATTGCGCGTCGCTCCAGCTGGGGCGCAGCACGGGCTTGCCCTGCTTTGGCACCGAATATCTGTTGTCGCTCGTCTCCGTGCCCGACCTGTGCACCGGGGGAGGCATGCTGGAGGTCTCCACGGTGCTCTCCTTCGAGCAGCTGGTGATCGACGCCGAGCGAGTGCGCGACGTGCGAATCAGCATCGCTCCCCAGGACACGGGTCCCGACGCTCTCGCCGTGGAGGTGGTGCGAAAGGTCGGCCCGGGCGGGCACTTCCTCGCCCAGCGGCACACCGTTTCCCACATGAAGGACTTCCCGATCTCGAAGTACGCCGGGGCTTCCGACGCGGTCGACGAGAAGGCCTGGAATGACGAGGGATCCCCGCGTCAACGCGCGCGCGGCGAGGTGCGGCGCATCCTCGAAACCCATCGCGTGGAACCGCTCTCGCAAGAGTTGGACGCGGCCTTGCTGAAGATCGCCGAGGCAAAACCGCGGACGGCGGTCGTGTAGCCGACCCGGTTTCGCGACGTGCCGCTCCCGACCCTAGAAGTTGAACCGAGATCGGACCCCCAGGACCCAAACCGCGTCTTTATCCGGGTTTAGCGCGGGGTTGAGGATCACTTGAAGGGTGGGGGTGATCGCGATTTGCGGCGTGACCTCGACGCGATAGAAGGTGTCGATCGCTCCTTGATCATCCAGATCCCCATTGGCCGGATGGGACCAGGTCATGCCGATACCGATTCGATCGTTGCTCTGGCCGAAGATGTTGTCGATGGCCACGCCCAGGTTGATCATGTGACTCATGGGAGTCGGACCGAATCTGCCGCTATCCGAATATCCGTAGCGGAGAAACGGCATGAAGCGTCCGAATCGTTGCGAGCCGGAAACGAGGAATCCCCAACCCTTGTCGATGTTGTCATTGCCGCGTTTGTCCTGCTGCCAGAAAGAAACGTGGATGTCACCGAATGGCGGGCGCCCCGGTACCCGTTCGATGAATCCCGGATCGAGGCCGATCTCGAAAATCTTGAACAGATATCCATGGTTGAAGAGACTGCTGAAGCCGACTTTTTCGGTATCGGCATTTGCGTCGTGGATGCCGAAGCGGAGATAGATTTCGGGCTCGGGCCGGTACTCGACGAAGCCGCCGAGGCCGCGATCGGGTAGCGGGATGATGAGATTCGCAGAGTTGACGCCATCGACGAAATCCATCCGGAAGTTCTTCAACGGAAAGAAGTCGTACGCATCGAGCGGATAGTACTTGCCGATGCGAATGCCGAACTGATCGTTGATGACCTGCTGAAGCCAGAGTTGTCCGACGGACGGATCGATATCGCCGAAGGCGATCGTCGTCGGATAGATCGATCCAGCCTGCGTGAACAGGGAGGCGGGTGGGAGATCCGTTCCGAGCTTGTCGCTGTAGAGGAATTCGAAGCCGACCATCGTCGGCGACTTGGTTTTGCGGCCTAAAACCGTCCAGGTGGCGTTGAGGTTCAATTCGTAAGCTGAACCGTCGTCCTCGGACGCCACGCTATCGCTCGCCCATTGGTAGACGTGCGTGAACGAGAAAGCGGGCCTGAAGCCAAACTTGTCGTCGAGATAGGTCCGGAAGTCGGACCATGGATCGGTCACCAGATCGGCGCCGGGAATCTGGAAGAGATGATCCTTGGTCTCGTGGTCACGATTGAACTGTTCGTAGATGGACCCGGGGTTGGCCATGGTCATTTGGTTGGGGTCGCTCGCCGCTTGCCGATCGGCCGGTGCTTCGTCCGCCAGTGCGGCCGGAACATCGAAGGCAGCTGTCAGTGGAATATATCCAGTGACGAGTAGCGCCGAGACCCATCGAGAAAACGATCGCAAGTGCATTACAGACCTCAGGTAGGCAGACCCATCTTCTCCACTGACCGCAGTGCCGTAGACGGTTCGAATGCCAGAGGCTGCATTCTATCGAACGCTCAGTCAACCCTCTCGGGTTGATCGGATCGAAGGCCTCGGTAGTCGATCAGAACGGCTCCCGCTGCGTCCGCGTAGCGGTTCCACGCCGCGACCCGTTGCTCGACTGCTTCCGGCTGTCCTTTGGCAAGGTCGCGCGTCTCACCCGGATCGTCTTCGGGGTTGTAGAGGTGCCAGTTTCGTTTCCGTAAGGCGGCGGGACCGCGGTCGCCTCGAAGCCTCCCTTTCGCATCCGCTTGCCGTTTTGCGTCTCTCCATCGACGGAGTCGTCCGCACCATCGATGCCCGTCCGGGTGCCGAGCAGGACACGGCAAGCGATCGGCCACACGCCGTCTTTTCAAGCCCTTCGGCTGGTATCTGGCCTGAATGAGTCCTGCACCCGTCTGTGGCGATCTGTCCGCGACCGGTGTCGAGGAGTGCGGCATTTGTACTCGCGTTCAGTTCGTTGTCGGCCGCAGCGGTAGATCCAGCCCCGGTAGAGGTGGCACTTCGCTTGCAGCGCAATCGGAATTCAAGTGGGGCTCGCGGGGCGATGACGATCGACACATGATTCGCACTCCAACGGCACAAGTCGTCGTGCCGGGCGACGACTCAGAGCCTACACGCATGGCCATCATCCCGGACAAATCCAGTCGAGGATGATCGAATGATGCGAACAGTCAGCATTCTACCCAGACGCTCCGCTGTTTCTCTGGTAGGCCTCTTCTTTTTGGTGACTGCCGTTTCTTCGATGACGGCGAGCGCCCAGGCGACCGGAGAGAATCGCGCGCAGCGCTATGTGCGGCCGATCAGCGTCACGGCGCAACTCGCATATTGTCGGGAACTCGTCGCGCGCAAAGATGCGTCGGCGACGCTTGCAAAGTGCTTTCGCTACGCGGCATTCCTGCTCGAAGAGGGCGTTCGGCTGAGGCGGGAAACCCCGGCGCGGAGCGCGGCTTTCGAGCAGCGCCTGGAACTGGGAGCAAAGGACATCGCGGCGCGCCTCGGGGCACTGTCGCTCGACAACGAGGTGCGGCTCGATCAGGAACTGCGCGATCTCGACCGGGTGATTGCGTCACTTCGCACGGAACTCGCGCGCGCCGCCGCAGCCGACCGCATGCAACTCAGTCTCGTCTCGCGGGGCGGCGCCAGTCTCGGCAACTGGCAGGCGGGGTTTCTTTTCGCGGTGACCGAGTGGGCCAAGAGCCGGCCCGGCCAGCGCTCGGGGCCCACGTTTTCGGATCCGGCCTTCTCGACGGTGACCGGTGCTTCGGCAGGAGCCGTCAACGGACTGGCGGCCGCGATCGAGGGCTGTAGGGGCGCGAATCTCACGGCCAGCGAGAGTCTCTACTACCAGGTGTGGATGAACCTCGGCCTCTTTGGGCGGCACGGTAGCCCGGGGCTCTTCCCGGGGCCTAAGGGTGGCGCGAGCACGCTCAGCCTGTTCACCGAAGAAGCGCTCGCGGCCGCGCTGGACAAGACGCGAAACTACGTCGAGCAGGGCGGGCTGCTCCCATCCTGCAGCGTCGATTTTGGATTCGTCGCCACCCATATCGATCCGATGAAGTCCCCGGTTCACGTCCGGGAGGATGGGGAACCGATTCTCACCACGAAGAAGCTGAAGGAGAAGTTCTCGGTCCGATTGACCACCCCCGATGCTTCGGCCATCGACCCGGCGTCTGGGCAAGGCAAGTTGCGCGTCGTCAACATCGGCCCCACGGGAGCCCGGAAGGACGACCAGATCTACTACGCGGGTCTCGGTCATACGAAAGAGGTGCCGCTGCAGTCGCTCATGTTAGGTGTTCGCGCATCGGGCGCGTTTCCAACCGCATTCCCTCCCGTTCCGCTGGCCTACACCCAGTACGTGCACGGGCCGGGCAATACGCTGCTCACCCGGAAGAAGGTGGCAACCTTCATCGATGGCGGGATTCTCGACAACACACCGGTTGGCCTGGCCGTAGCGCTCGATGAATGGCGCGGTGCGTTCAACCATCCCGACGCCTACCTCGAAGGGCTGGTTCCCGTGCCGCCGCGGACCTACCTGTTCCTGGAGCCCCTCGTTCAGAGCTGGGTTCGCGGTGGAGCGAGCTCGGAAGAATCGGGCGCATCGGCAGAAGAGGGTCTGATCGGAACCTACCTGACCTTCACCCGCGATCTGCTCGCGACGACCACGGACGCACAGCTCACGAATACGGCCGAGCAATTCGCGTTCGTGCGACGCGAGAAACCGGAATGGGACCAACCGCGCCTCTCCGTCCCGCAGCGTCACATGCCGATCACCGGCGAGCAGTTCGAGCACTTCATGGCCTTCATGGAGAGGGACTTCCGCATCTTCGACTTCTATGTCGGAATGGCCGATGCGTATGCGCACCTCGAACGGGAGTCGTGTTTCTTCGACCTGGAAGGAGCATCCTGCGAGGAAGACGCGAATTTGCGTCGGTTGGACACTGCCTTCAAGGATGCCAACCCCAATTATCGCTGCATCCGCGCCTATTACGAAAGTGATGCATCACAGGTCCTGCAGCGCATCGGTGCGGACCAGCTTCCGGAGGAATGCCAGGTTCTGCAGCCGGTGGCTTGCGCAGGCCCACGTGAGCAGGACAACGAGGATTCGGTGGCCGCCTATCTGGAGAGCGGAGCCATTTCGAGCGCGGCGGGGGGAGACCGTTGCGTCGAACCCTCGATTGCGAATCACAACTTCCGCGCGCTGTTGGTCAGCATGCACAACTACAAAGTGTGGCTGCAGTCCGACCAGTTTTCCGAGACCGACAGGCTCGATCGATTCTTCGCCGAGCTGAGCGAGGGAGTTCAATCCGAACAATTCATCTACGTCGACCTGCCCACACATCTGAAGCGCAATGTCGGCTACCTGGACGCGAAGGAGGTCAAGCAGGCCTTCCGCTCGCTGCTGCAGGAGGGCATCGTTCGGCTCGCAGAGGAGCAGGAGGGCACAGACGAGTACGCGCTCAAGTTGGCCGGGCGCGCGGCGGCGGACGGCGCATACGGCAAGCAATATCCCAAGCACATCTTCGGCCTGGGCGTTGCACAGAGCGGATTCGAAGCCGTCTACGGACGACGGCTCGGAAGCCGGCCCTGGCGTTGGGACACGACGTTTCGCGTCTTCGACTTCCAACAAAAGAGCTATTCACGGGAACTCGATCCCTTCACGAGCGAGTTCTACCTCTCAACCCAGATCACACGAACACTGTCGCCGCTTAGCTGGGCGGACGTCGAGATCGGTGCGGGCTGGGCGGTGTCGGACAAGATCGCGTACAACTCATCGAGCCCGGGGCAGGTTGCATTCCGCACGGGTCCGCGGTCCTATCTGGCGTTCGTGATCCTGCAACGGCTCTATCTCGCGCTCAACGTCGACTACTATCCGATCAACGAGCTGGACAGTGCGTACAAGAACCTGGGTGTCACCGTGACGGAAGACTGGGAGTTCAATCTCACGGGCGGTTGGAGGTTCTTGTTCTAGGCGGCGCGTCTTGCGATACCGGAACAGCGCAGGGGAAGGTGTTGCTGTAGCGGTTGGGTTGCTTTCGGCTAATCGATTTCCATGCCGAGTACGCGAACGAGAAACGCCCAGCGGTCGGTCGCTTCTTCGATGATTTTCGCCGTTGGTTTTCCGCTCCCATGACCGGCCCTGGTTTCGATGCGAATCAATACCGGTGCCGGGCCGGCTTGCGCGGATTGCATCTCGGCGGCGAATTTGAACGAATGCGCGGGCACGACGCGGTCGTCGTGGTCGGCCGTCGTCAGCAGCAAGGCGGGATAGTGGGTGCCGGGTTCGACGTTGTGTAGCGGCGAATAGGCGCGGAGCGCACGGAACTGCTCCGGGTCATCGGACGAGCCGTAGTCGTCGACCCAGGCCCAACCGATGGTGAACTGCTGGAAGCGCAGCATGTCCATCACACCGACAGCCGCGAGCCCAGCCCCGAAAAGCTCCGGGCGTTGGGTGATGCTGGCACCGACCAACAGGCCGCCGTTGGAGCCCCCGCCGATCGCGAGCTTCGGAGTCGACGTATAGCGGTTGTCGATCAGCCACTCGCCGGCTGCTGCGAAATCATCGAACACGTTTTGCTTTTTGAGAAGGCGACCGTCGTCGTGCCATTGCTCCCCGTATTCGCCCCCGCCGCGCAGCGTGGCGACGGCGTATACCCCGCCCATCTCCATCCAGACCAGGTTCTCGACGCTGAACCAGGGCGTGATCGAAATATTGAAGCCGCCATAGCCGTACAGGTAGGTCGGGTTCGCGCCGTTGCGCTCGAGCCCTTTCTTGTAGGTGATGAAGATCGGCACCCGGGTGCCGTCCTTGCTCCTGGCAAAAACCTGCTCGGTTTCGTACGACGCCGGGTCGAATCCGATCTTCGGCGCCCGGAAGACGCTGCTCTCGCCGGATCGGATGTCGTAGCGGTAGATGGTCGTCGGGGTCGCAAAGCTCGAGTAGGCGTAGAACGTCTCGCTGTGCTCGCGCTTGCCGTAGAACCCCGAAGCGGAGCCGATGCCTGGCAGGTCGATGCTGCCCGCCGGATCGCCAGTGACGCGGAAGACGCGCACCTCGCTGTGGGCGTCTTTCAAATAGGAAACGATGAAGCGGTCGCCGACCCAGCTGACCGCTTCGATCGTCGATTCGCTCTGCGGCACGACTTCGCTCCAGTGCTCCGGTTCGGCGTTTCGCGTATCGATGGCGATGATGCGCCCGCGCGGCGCCTCGAAGGTGGTCTTGAAGTAGAAAACCGCTCCGTCGTTGCCGAGAAACTGGTACGCCGATTCGAAATCGTCGATCAGGGTCGCAATTTCGCCGTTTTCGACATCGAGGCGCTGGTAGAGAAGCATGTTGCGATCGTCGGTGCCTTTCCAGATCGACACGATCAGGAAGTTTCCGTCCTCGCTGACCTCGCCGTTGAATCCCCACTTCTTTTCGTCCGGCCGCTCGTAGACGAGCGTGTCCTCGCTCTGTGGCGTGCCGATGCGGTGGTAGTAGAGCTTGTTGTAGAAGTTCAGGTCTTCGAGTGCTGCACCGTCATCGGGCTCCGGGTAGCGGCTGTAGAAGAAACCCGCGTTGTCCTTCGTCCACGAGACGCCCGAGAATTTGATCCACTCGAGATGATCGACCAGGTCCTCACCGCTGTCGATTTCGCGCACCTTCCACTCGTTCCAGTCGGAACCCGCGGCCGCGAGGCCATAGGCGATCAAACGGCCGTCGTCGCTGATCGCCCAGTTCGAGAGGTGCACGGTTCCGTCTGCGGAAAGTGTGTTCGGATCGAGCAGTACCCGCGCGGGTTCTTCGAGACGAGGTGTCCAGTAGAGCACGCTTTGATTCTGCAAGCCGTCGTTCTTCGTGTAGAAGTAGCGGCCGCCCTGTTTGAACGGCACGCCGTACTTCTCGTAATCCCAAAGCGCGGTGATGCGCGCGTGGATGCGCGAGCGCTGCGGGATCGTCTCGAGGAAGCCAAACGTCAAGGCGTTTTCCGCCTTCAGCCAGGCGCGGGTAGCGTCCGAGTCGGGATCTTCGAGCCAACGGTAGGGGTCGGCGACCGCAACGCCGTGGTAGTCGTCGACGACGTCTCCCCGCTCGGCGGCGGGGTATTCGAATTTGGGGAACGCGGGCTGCACGGATGGCGCGCTCGGAGAGTGACTGCAGGCCGCGACCAACGCCAATCCGACGAACAGGATCTTTTCTTTCACCGCCACCCCTTTCGATGTTGGTTGCGAACTGGAGAGGTCTACAGGTCTTCCGGCGCACGCCTCGCTTTGCTCGCTTGTTCGAACGCGTAGGCGAGATCGATCAACTGCTTGTCGCTGTAGGCGCCGGCGATGAACGAGATCCCGATCGGCAGGCCTTGAACAAAACCCGCGGGTACCGTCACGCTCGGGTAACCCGAAACGGCCGCATAAGACGAACTGCTGAGGCCAAACGTGGTGTCGCCATTGATGTGATCCGTCAACCATGCCGGACTGTTGGCGGGTGCAATGATTGCGTCGAGCGAGTTCGCGTTGAGAGCGGTGTCGATCACCGTCTGTGAAATCCGTTTGCTCTCCGCCAGCGCATACAGATACTCGTCTTCCGATAGCGGCCCCTTTTGCTGCGCGGCCTCCATGATTTCCTGCCCGAAGAACGGCATGACCGCGGCGGCATTTTCGGAGTTGAAGCGAATCACGTCCTCTAGCGACTTCACGGGTGCGCCGCTGTCTTGCAGATAGGCGTCGAGGTCGGCCTTGAACTCGTAGTTGAGGACTTCATCTTCCGCATCCCACATGTCAGAGACGTCCAATTCGATCGGATCGACGATTTCTGCACCTGCTGCTCGGATCGCCTCGATCGCTTGATCGAATACGGCTTCCGCCTTCGGATCGTCACCCGCGCCCCAGTAGCTGCGGAGAACGCCGATCCGCTTGCCCTGGAGTGCATTCGCAGACAATTCGGCGGAGTAATCGACAACGCCGTCGGGTCTGCTCGCGGTAGCTGGATCGGATGGGTCGGCTGTAGAAATTGCGGTCAACAGGATCGCGGCATCCGCGACGCTGCGCGCCAGGGGGCCCGCCGTATCCTGGCTGTGTGCGATCGGGATGATGCCGTCGCGACTGACCAGGCCGAGGCTCGGTTTGATTCCCACGACGCCATTGATGCCGGCTGGGCAGACGATGGAACCGTCGGTTTCCGTGCCGATGGCGAGCGCGGTCAGGTTCGCCGCGACGGAGACCGCAGAGCCACTGGACGATCCGCAGGGGTTGCGGCGCGGATCGTACGGATTCTTGGTCTGTCCACCGATGCTGCTCCAGCCGCTCGAGGATCGGGCGGAGCGAAAATTGGCCCATTCGCTGAGGTTGGCTTTGCCGAGGATGACTGCGCCCGCGTCGCGCAATCGCGAAACCAGAAAAGCGTCGTCGGGGGCGCGGTGCGTGGCGAGGGCCAGTGAGCCGGCGGTCGTGTGCATGCGATCACCCGTGTCGATATTGGCCTTGATGACGACGGGGATTCCATGCAACGGTCCGCGCGGGCCCGACGCGGTGCGTTCTTCGTCGAGGCTGGCCGCGATTTGCATCGCGTCCGGATTGATTTCGATGATCGACCGCAGTTCCGGCCCGGCGCGATCGATCCGTGCGATCTCCGCCAGGTAGTGGCCGACGATGTCCTGAGATCGAAGTTCGCCGCTTTGCATCGCATCCTGCAATGCGTCGACGTCGTATTCGCGGAGGTCGATCGATGCCTCTTGATTGCAGGCAAGGATCAGCAGGGGAATCAGGGCAAGGGATTGGAAGGATTTCATCGGGTGGTTCCCCGCAGTTGATTTGGGCCGGGCCGATTGGAAGTCTCGCGTTCGAGGGCGCCGCGAATCGAGTGCGATGTGCGTTGACGCGAGTTCATGGGTCGATTCCGATTCGCCGTTTCCCTCCATCTCGTGAAGTCGCGCCGGCCGCGCAATTCGCGAGCGAAAGGTTCGGGAGACGCTGGAGTCTGCGATTCGACGGTCGCCTTTCGTCCTTCATTGGGCGCCTCGGGCTCGCCGCTCTTATACAGCGAAAGCAGCAGCATCGCCAAAGTAATGGCCGAATCTTGGGTTTGGTGCGGTGGATCGATGGGTCTTGGATCGGTCTTGCACCGATGAACGCTGGGGTCCATGCGGATTTTGCTCGATCCGGCAGAGGATCGCGGTTTTTGCTGCTGAAGTCCTTCGGATTGCGGCTCGCATCCAGCCTGTTCTGGACGTTCGAACTGGCATAGGAGACCATCGAACTCGAAAAGGTTGGGTACGGCGCCAGGTTGATTGCGAGATAGCGGGTCGAAAAACTCGACTCTCCTGCTCGGATGAGGCACGTTTCATTGCGTGTCGCTGCCCGCCTCGCGCTGTGCGGAGCCGGTCAGCCGCCTGGTATCGCGGGCGTCAATGCTGCGAATCAGCCGTGCGGAGCCAGGAGCCATGGGCATCGAGCGGAAACTCCGATGGATCGCCGGGGCGGAGATCTCCGACCGACCGATTCCGGCGCGATCTCTCCCACTCTACCGTCGCTGGCGTTCGCGGTGGGGCATTTTTGCGCGTGCGTCCGGTGCGCGCGCGGGTCTCGTCTTCGCGGTCTTCCTCGCGCTTGGCTTCGCGCCGAGCGGGGATCTGCGTGCGCAATCCGCGCTGCGGCCGCTGTCGCTCGAGGAAGCCATCCGCGTCGCGCTGGATCAGAGCCCCGATCTCGAGACGGCCGAACACCGCACGAACGCGGCACACGCGGCGATCGATCAAGCCGAAGCTGCGTTCTACCCCCAGTTGCGCATGAGCGGTGGCTACGCGGCGACGGATGACCCCGTCCAGGCCTTCATGATGACGCTCATGCAGCGCGACTTCGATTTCGCCGTCAATTTCAATCACCCGTCGACGACCGACAACCTGAACCTCCGATTCAAGGCCATCTACTCGATCTACAACGGAGGCCGCGATCGCGCCGGCCGCG
Source organism: Deltaproteobacteria bacterium (assembly GCA_024640705.1). Classification (GTDB taxonomy): domain Bacteria; phylum Myxococcota_A; class UBA9160; order UBA9160; family SMWR01; genus JACZVU01. Next base: position 5,261 of record JAHEEJ010000019.1, on the reverse strand, counting down.
AGGCGGCGCTGGCGACGAGCGAAGCCCAGCAGCAGCAGTTCGCAGCGGTACAGAACGCGCTCGTGCTCGAAGTGACCCGGGCTTTCCATACGATCCGGAAAGCGCGGCGTCTGGTGGAGGTCGAGCGTGCGGCAATGGCGAGCATGGAAGCCAACCTCGAGGTGGCGCAGAGTCGCTTCGAGCAGGGCCTGGCCCTCAAGAGCGACGTCCTCGACGCCGACGTGCGCCTCGCCGAGGCGCGAGAGCGCGAGGTGCGCGCGCGAACGGCACTCGCGCGATCGAATACGCTGTTTCGCAGCGTGCTCGGAGTTGGCGAGGGCGAACCGGTCACGGCATCGGAGGCGGTCGACGACCCCGAACTCGATGACCTCGCAGAACAAGCCGCAGCGGCGGATGCGCTGCAGGACGCTGCGCAGCCGCTCGATGTGTCGCGCCGGCCCGAGTGGCAGGCCGCGCAAAGCGCGGTGGAAGCGCTCGAACAGCAGCAGCGCGTGGCCTTTGGCGGCTATCTTCCGCGCGTCGACGCCTTTGCGAACTACGATCTCAACAGTGGGCTTGGGGACGGGTTCGAGGACAGCTGGATCGCGGGTGTGAACATCGAGGTCGATCTCTTCGATGGCTTTCTGACGCATTCGCGCGTACACGAGGCGCGCGCGCGGGTGCTCGAATCGCGCGCGTGGCTGCGCAGGATCCTGCTCGATCTCCAGGCAGAGGCGCGCCAGGCGGAACTCGGTGTGCGCGAGGCCGCGGCGCGACTCGCCACCAGCACGCGCAGCGTGGCGCAGGCCGAGGAGAGTCTCGAAATAGCGAAGGAGCGCTACGCAGGAGGCTTGGCGCTCATGACCCAGGTCCTCGACGCGGAATCTGCACTGAGCGCGGCGCGCCAGCGCAGCATCGCCGCGCGGGCCGACTATCGGATCATGCGCGCTTCGCTCGATTGGGCGCTCGGTCGGCCCTGGGCGGATTGGCAGTGATGCGGACATCGAGAGGGATACGAGTCGTGTGGGGGAGGTCCTGCGGAGCCGTCGTTGCGCTGTTCGCACTATTGCTCGTCGGCTGCGGAAACGACCCCGAGAGCGTCGGGAAGCCGGACGCCGAGCCCGTCCTCGTCGAGACACTCGGCGTCGCGCTCGAAGTCGTGCGGGACAGCTACGAGGCGGTGGGCACGATTCGACCGCGCACGAGCGCGAAACTCGCGTCCCAGGTGATGGCGACGATCGAGTCGATCGCCGTCGAACCCGGAGACGCGGTGGAAGCGGGCCAGCAGCTCGCCGCCCTGGACGATCGCGACCTGCGCGCAGAATACGACCGCGCGCGGGCCGATTACGAGCGATTTCGGAGCCTGCTCGAGAAGAGCGCCGTGACGCAGGCGGAACTCGATGTCGTCGAATCGCGCTTCCGGGTTGCGCGGGCCGCACTGAGCTACAGCGAGATCCGCGCCCCGTTCGCCGGCGTGGTCGTCCAGAAGCTCTGCGATGCAGGCGATATGGCGGTTCCCGGCAAGGTGCTGTTCGAGATCGAGGCCGCCAACGCGTTTCGTGTGGAGGCGCTGATTCCAGAGCGCTTTGGCCGCTTTGCGTTGGTCGGCACGCCGACGGAAGTGAGCGTCGACGCCAGCGGCGAGCGTTGCAACGGCAGCATCGGAGAGGTGGTGCCGGGCGCTCAGGCCGAGACGCGCAGCATCCTGGTGAAGATCGACGCGGCGTGTGACGGGCCGCTTCAGTCGGGTGGTTTCGCGCGCGCACGTCTTCCCGTGGGCGAGCGATCGATCATCTCGGTTCCGCTGGCCGCGCTGCGGAGAACCGGGCAACTCGAATACGTGTATGTCGTCTACGACGGGCAGGCGGCGATGCGCCTGGTGAAACCCGGGCCGGCGCGGGGCGATCGCGTCGAGGTGCTTGCTGGACTCGAGTCGGGGGACCGCGTCATCGTGCACGCCGCGCGGGAACTCGCAGACGGGCAGCCCGTCGAGGAGCGCGCGCCGGGTGGATCCGGATGAAGGTGCTGCGGCCCACGGTGGCCATCGCGCATCGATTGCCATGAACGAGAGCGACGAACAGACGCAGCATCACGCCCACCATTTTGGTTTTGCGGCCCGAATCGTCCGCTTCTTCATCGATTCGAAGCTCACGCCCCTGATCGTGATCGCAGCCGTCTTTCTCGGCATCGGCGCCGTCCTGTTGCTCCCGCGCGAAGAAGAACCCCAGATCGTCGTGCCGATGATCGATCTCTTCGTGGAGATGCCCGGTGCCGACGCGATGGAGGTTCAGCAGCGGGTCGCGGTACCGATGGAAAAGTTGCTCTGGGAGATTCCGGGCGTCGAGTACATCTACTCCACCTCGAGCCCAGGCGCGGCGCTCGTGACGGTGCGCTTCTACGTGGGGCAGAGCGAAGAGGAGGCCATCGTCCGACTGAACCAGAAGATGTACGCGAACTTCGACCGCATCCCGCCCGGTGTCTCGCAGCCGCTCGTCAAGCCTCGGCGCATCGACGACGTGCCGATACTCGCGCTCACGCTGCACGGGGGCGGCTACGACTCTCTCGACCTGCGGCGCATTGCCGCGCAGCTCGTGGACGCGATCCAGCAGGTGCCCGAGGTCTCCGAGACCAGCGTGATCGGCGGGAGAAGGCGTGAGATTCGCGTGGAGCTCGACGCCGCGCGGCTGGCTGCCCACCACGTCGACCCGGTTCAGATTGCAGAAGAACTCGCCTCGGCAAATCGAAAACAGTTGATCGGGAGCTTTTCGAGCGCGAATCGGGAGATCCAGCTCGAGGCGGGGAGCTTCCTCGCGAACGCGGCGGACGTGGCCGGGGTGGTGATCAAGACCTTCGAGCAGCGTCCCGTCTACCTGCGCGACGTGGCCAGTATCGTGGACGGCGCCGAAGAGCCGGTCGATTACGTGCTGTTCGGTACGGGTGCCGGTGCGAAAGCGGAGCCGGGCGACGGCGACGCGACGGGGGAGGGCGTCGTTCCCGCGGTCACGATTGCGATCGCGAAGCGCAAGGGGGCGAACGCGGTCTGGGTGGCCGACGCCGTGCTGCGCAAGCTGGAACTGCTGCGCGGAGAACTGATTCCCGCGGACATTCCGATCACCGTCACGCGCAACTACGGGCTCACGGCGAAAGAAAAGTCCAACGAGCTGCTCTTCCACATGGGCATCGCCGTCGTGGGGGTCACGATCTTGATCGCCCTGGTGCTCGGCTGGAAGGAGTCTGGCGTGGTGGCGGTGGCCATTCCCGTCACGCTCGCACTGACGCTTTCGATCTTCTACCTGCTCGGTTTCACGCTCAATCGCATCACGCTCTTTGCGCTGATCTTTTCGATCGGAATCCTCGTGGACGATCCCATCGTCGACGTGGAGAACATCGTCCGTCACTTCCGCTTGCCGCGAAATGCGCTGCGGTCGCTGCTCGAGGTGACCGTCGAGGCTGTGAACGAGGTGCGCAGCCCACTGGTCCTGGCCACGCTCACGGTGATCGCCGCGATCCTGCCGATGGCCTTCGTGAGCGGCCTGATGGGCCCGTACATGCGCCCGATCCCGATCGGCTCGAGCGCGGCGATGCTGTTCTCGATGTTCGTCGCCTTCGTGGTCACGCCCTGGGCCGCCTATCACATCCTGCGCGGTGTTCGGCGTCAACCGGCAAAAGAGAGCGAGTCCGAGGATTGGGCGACGCGTGCGTACCGCCGGGTGATGGGGCCGCTGATCCATCACCCGCTCTGGCAGGGGCTCTTCCTCGTCTCGATCAGCTTGCTGCTCTTGTTGGCGATGGCGCTCGTCGCCGTGGGCGGAGTCAAGGTGAAGATGCTGCCCTTCGACAACAAGAGCGAATTCCAGATCGTGATCGACATGGACGAGGGCACCACCCTCGAGCAGACGGCGCGCGTCGCCCGCGAGATTGCCGACGCAGTGCGGCGTGAGCCCGAGGTGACCGACTACCAGATCTACGTCGGGACGGCGGGACCCTACAACTTCAATGGACTGGTGCGGCACTACTTCCTGCGCCGCGGCCCGAATGTCGCGGACATCCAGGTGAACCTGCTCGGCAAGCACGAGCGCAGCGATCAGAGCCACGAGATCGCCAAGCGCGTGCGGCCCGCAATCCAGGCGATCGCCGCCCGCTACGGCGCGCGCGTCAAACTGGCGGAGGTGCCGCCGGGGCCGCCCGTACTCCAGACGCTCGTCGCCGAAGTCTACGGCCCCGACTACCCGCGCCAGATCGAGGCGGCGCGCCAGGTGCGCGACATCTTCGAGAGCACCGAGGGTGTGGTGGATGTGGATTGGTCGGTGGAGGCGGATCAGCGCAAGCTCGTCTTCGAGGTGGATTCGGAGAAGGCGGCGCTGCACGGCATCAGCGCCCAGCGCATTGCAGAGGTCTTGCGCGTCGCGCAGCAGGGACTCGAGGTGGGGATCAAACACGACCCCTTCGAGAAAGAGGACGTGTCGATCGTGCTGCGCCTTCCCGCCGCGCGACGCTCGTCGGTCAACGATCTGCTGGCGCTTCCCGTGATGAGCGCGAGCGGCGCAATGGTTCCGCTCGGAGAACTCGTGTCGGCCGAAGAGCGCATCGCCGACGTGAGCATTCAGCGCAAGAACCTGATGCCGGTGGTCTATGTCAGCGGTGACGTGGCCGGCGCCGCCGAGAGCCCCGTCTACGCCATCTTGCAAATGAATCGCGCGCTCGCGGCGCTCGACATGGAAGTGTTGAGCACCCACCAGCCCTTCACGACGAAGAAGATCGCGATGAAGTGGGACGGCGAGTGGCACATCACCTACGAAGTCTTCCGGGACCTCGGCGCAGCTTTCGCGGTGGTGCTGGTGCTGATCTACGTGCTGGTGGTCGGCTGGTTCCGCTCGTTTGGAACGCCCTTCATCATCATGGCTGCGATTCCGTTCTCGCTGGTCGGGATCCTGCCGGCGCACTGGGCAATGGGGGCGTTCTTCACCGCCACCTCGATGATCGGCTTCATCGCCGGAGCGGGCATCGTGGTGCGCAACTCGATCATCCTGGTCGACTTCATCGAACTCCGGCTCGCGGAGGGCATGCCGCTGGCGGACGCCGTGGTGGACGCGGGTGCGGTGCGCTTCCGGCCGATGATGCTGACCGCCGCGGCGGTGGTGGTCGGCGCGAGCGTGATTCTCTTCGACCCGATCTTCCAGGGGCTGGCCATCTCCCTGATGGCAGGCGAAGTGGCGTCGCTGTTTCTCTCGCGGATGGCCGTGCCGGTCATCTACTTCATCGCCGCGCGAAGACGGGAAGCC
>JAHEEJ010000242.1 GCA_024640705.1 Deltaproteobacteria bacterium | reverse complement strand
CCTTGGGTCCGCCGAGCGCGAGCGGATCGATCAGATAGATCTGCTTGCGCGTGGCGACCTGGACCAGACAGGTCTTGTCGAAGTAGTGATAGAAGCTGTCGGCCTCGGTGTCGAAGGCGAGTAACTTTTCACCCAGCAGTTCTTGCGCGAGATCATCGAGATCTTCTCGCGTCTCGATAAGCTGAAAGTCCGCCACCTGTGGCCTCTTTGCCGCCTTCATCATTTTCCACGGTCCCGAAGACGACGCACGCAATCGAGAGCCGGCTTGGAGGGCACACGACGCAGGGAGGGACTTGAGCGACGCGGTTGGCCGATGCTAGCCGAGCCCGCTCTGCGGGGAAAGCCATCGGCCGCCACTCCGGTATTCTGGGCCGGATGATCCGGGCGGGAGTGGGTATCTCAACGGGCGCCGATGGCTCCGCAGCCGTCGAGGAGGCGGCTTCGGCCGCCCTCGCGAGCGTGGGCAGGGCCGATCTCGCCATCCTGTTCGCGACCCCCGCCTACCCGGAAGGCGTCGGGCGCCTGCTGGCGGCCGCGGTCGATTTGCTGGGGACCTCGGCAATCGTCGGGGCCTCGGCCCACGGTGTACTCGGCGCGGGAATCGAGTGCGAGAACCGGGCTTCGGTGAGCGTGATGGCGCTCGCCGGCGTCGACGCCGAGCCCTTTTTGATTTCAGATGTGCGGGGCAATGAGCCCCAGATCGGCGCCGAGATCGCCGCTCGGATCCCGGGTGGGCCCCGGCCCGAGGACCTCGTCGTGGCCCTGCCGGATCCACGGCTGGACGCGGCGGCACTGGTCCGCGGCCTCGATTCCGCGCTGAGCCCGGCGCAAGTGGTGGGGGCGGGTGCGGGAGATCCATTTGCGAACACGCCCGCACAGTGGCTTGGCGGGGTCGTCGAAACCGGATCGGTCGCCGGGGTCGTGTTGCGCGGCAGTCGGGTGCGGATCGGCGTCACCCAGGCGTGCCGCCCGACCACCGAGCCACTGACGGTCACCCGAACCCAGGGCCACTGGATTCTCGAACTCGATGGCCGACCCGCGCTCGACGTCTACCGCGAGGCGGCTCTCGGGCCATTGGCCGATGACCTCCAGCGCGCGGCCGCCTTCGTGCTCGTGGCGCTGCCCGGCGACCGCGAGGCCTCGCTGCTTCCGGGCAGCTATCGGGTCCGGCACGTCGTGGGTTTCTCGCCCGATGAGCGCGCATTCGCGTTGCCCGAGGCCGTCGAGCGCGGCCGGCAGATCGCGCTCGCGGTTCGAGAGCCCGAGTCCGCCCGGGCAGACCTCAAGGCGATGCTCGCCGGGTTCGAGGGAGTGCGGCCCGCGTTTGGGCTCTACTTCAACTGCTGCGCGCGCGGATCGTCGTTCTTCGGGATCCCGGGACTCGAGGCCGCCTACCTGGAGAGTGCGCTGCCGGAAACGCCGATCGCTGGAATGTTTGGATCCCACGAGTTGGGCCCGATCGGCGCTTCGGGCGACTCGAGCCTGGAGCTTCTGACCTATACCGGCGTACTCGCCCTTCTCGAGGGCTGACGGGCTGCGCGGGGTTTGCGGTCGCCGATTGGCGCGATAGGATTCGTTCCGATTAAAGGAATACTATTCCGATATTTGGGACAAAGTTGAAAGGCTCGACGGGCTCGAAGGCCGCCCCCGAAGCTCCGGTCGAGGTCGCGATGCAAACCCAGAGTACGGTCGAAAAAGCCGTCGACATCCTGTTCCACCTCCACGCCGAACCCCATGCTTGTGGGGTGACGGCGATCGGCCGCCGGCTCGGTCTCTCCAAATCGAGCACCCACCGACTGCTCACCGCGCTGAGCCGCCGCGGCCTGGTCGAAAAGGACGATCGCGGTCGTTACCGGCCCGGCATCGGGTTGGTGGCGCTCGGCGTCGGCGCCTTGGATCGCGAGCCGATCGTGGCCGCGGCGCGTCCGGTGCTCGAGGCCGAGGCCGCGGCCCTCGGCGAAACCGTATTTCTCGTCGCCGCGCGGGCCGGTCGGATCATCGTGCTCGACAAATCGGAAGGTGAAGGTTTCTTGCGCGCGGCGCCGCGGATCGGTTCGGAGCTTCCGGTTCATGCGACGGCCGTCGGCAAGCTCTACCTGGCGTTTGGAGACGGATCGATCGAAGCGCCCACGGGCGACCTCGCGCGATTCTCGGACGCGACCATCACCGGGCGCGACGCACTCGAAGCGGCGGTGGCGCGCGCCGCAGAGCGCGGCTTTGCCGAAAATTCCGACGAGTGGATTCCCGGCTTGTCGGTGGTCGCCGCACCGGTCCTCGCGACCGCGTCGGCAAGGCGCATGTTGGCCGCTTTCGCGGTCGCTGCACCGACCCCGCGGATGCGATCGCTCGGGCATGAAGAGATGGGCCGACGCATGCTGGCTGCCGCGGCGCGGGTTGCCGCGCGATTCGAAGGAGTGGCGCAATGAAGGTATGGATCGATGGGCGGGTGGTCGACGGAAGCGAGGCGCGGGTTCCCGTTGCGGATCACGGCCTGCTCTACGGGGACGGCGTATTCGAGGGGATTCGCATCTACGGGCGCAGCGTCTTCCGGCTCGAAGATCACCTGCAGCGGTTTGCGGCCTCCGCGAAGTCCATCGCTCTGGAGTTGCCGGGCGGGATCGAAGCCGTGCGAGAGATCGTGCTCGAGACCGCACGCGCGTTCGACGCCGACGAGGCGTACGTGCGGCTGATCGCGACCCGCGGCGAAGGTGGGCTCGATATCGATCCCACCCCTTGTTCGAAGCCGCGTTTGATCTGCATCGTCGATCGGATCGCCATCTATCCGGAGCAGAAGCGCTTGGCGGGAGTCGATCTGCTGACCTCGAGTTGGCGCCGCCCGCCCGCGGACGTGCTCGACCCGCGCGTCAAGAGCCTCAATTATCTCAACAACGTGATGGCGACGTTCGAGGCGAGGCAGCGCGGGGGCGACGAAGCGCTGCTGCTCAACGCGGCGGGCACGATCGCCGAAACCGCCGTGACCAATATCTTTGCGGTTCGCGACGGCGATCTTCTCACCCCGCCGTCGACCGATGGCGCACTCGAGGGCATCACCCGGGCGACCGTGCTCGAAATCGCGGCGTCCCTCGGGATTCCCGCGCGGGCCCAAAGCCTCGGGCGCTTCGATCTGTTCGCCGCCGACGAGGCGTTCCTGACCGGCAGCGGTGCGGCCCTGGTTCCGGTTCGCTCGCTCGATGGGCGACCGATCGGCGCCGCTGGTCCAGGCCCCGTCTATGAGCAGATCCGGTCGGTGTTTATCGAAACCGCTGCCGGGCGCGGTACCCCTTTCTAGCGGCCGAGGCGCGGCGCCGACGGATCGGGTCGAGGGGCGTGCTTCCGGCGCATCCGTTAGGTTCTCATTTTCAACTCGTGGAGGTCGTCTGTGCGTTGGTCGCAACTCTTCATCCCGACGTTGCGCGACGATCCCGCCGACGCCGAAGCCGTCAGCCACAAACTTCTGGTGCGAGCGGGCTTCGTGCGTCAGCTCATGGCGGGCGTCTACTCACTGCTCCCGCTCGGCCTTCGCGTCTGCCAGAAGATCGAGAAGATCGTCCGCGAGGAGATGAACGGAATCGGCGCCCAGGAGTTTCTGCTGCCGTCGATACACCCCGCGGATCTCTGGCAGCGCAGTGGGCGCTGGGAGACGATGGGCGAGGAGATGTTCCGGCTGACGGACCGGAAGGGCGCCGACATCGGGCTCGGGATGACCTGCGAAGAGGTGTTCGCAACGCTGGCCGCCGAGTTGCGCAGCTACAAACAACTCCCGCAGCTCTGGTACCAGATCCAGAAGAAGTATCGCGACGAGCCGCGCCCGAAATCCGGCGTGCTTCGCGTCCGCGAATTCACGATGAAGGATTCCTACTCTCTCGACATCACTCAAGAGGGGCTCGACGCCGCCTTTCAGCGTCACTTCGAGGCGTACCGGCGGATCTTCTCCCGCTGCGGGCTCGAAACCCTCGCCGTCGAGGCGTCTTCGGGCGCGATGGGTGGATCCGAGTCGGTCGAATTCATGATCGCGAGCAACGCCGGTGAGGATTGGGTGGTCTCATGCGCGGCGTGTGGTTACGCGGCCAACGTCCAGAAGGCCCAGTCGCAGATCGCATCGGTCGAGAATCGCCCCGGCCTGGATGCCCCCGAAGCGTTCGCGACGCCCGGTGTGCACACGATCGAAGATCTGGCGGCTTTCGAAGGCGGGGCGCCCGCGGAACACCAGATCAAGACGCTGGTCGTCGCGTTGGACGGTGAGGTCGCGCTCGTGCTGCTGCGCGGAGACCACCCGCTTTCGGAACAGAAACTTCAAGACGCGACCGGCGCAACCGAGGTGCGCCAGGCATCGGATAAAGAGATCCAGGACTCGCTTGGAGCTTCGGCGGGCAGTCTCGGGGCGGTCGGCGTCACGCATTGCCGGATCCTGGCCGATCTCGCGTTACGCGGTCGCTCCGGCATGCTGACCGGCGCCAATCGCGACGGCTTTCACCTCCGGGGCGTGGACGTCGAGCGCGACATTCCGAGGCTGGACTGGCTCGACCTGCGCGAAGCCCAGGCCGGCGAGGCTTGTCCGCTTTGCGATGCACCCCTCGAAGTGCACAAGACCATCGAAGTCGGCCATATCTTCAAGCTCGGTACCCGCTACAGCGAATTGCTCGGAGCGGTCATTCAAGACGAGAGCGGAAAATCGCGCCCGATCATCATGGGCTCCTACGGGATTGGCATCGAGCGCACGATGGCTGCTGTCATCGAGCGCCGGCACGACGAGGCGGGGATGGTCTGGCCGATTTCGGTTGCTCCCTTCGAGGTGGTGATCACCGTCGTAAAACCCAAGGATGCGGCCGCATCCGACGCGGGGGGCGCCCTTTACGACGCACTCGTCGCAGAGGGCATCGACGTTCTGCTCGACGACCGCGACGAGCGCCCCGGCGTCAAGTTCAACGACGCCGATCTGATTGGAATCCCGTATCGGATCACCGTGGGGCCCAAAGGGCTCGCGGAGGGAATCGTCGAAGTCGTGGAGCGACGCGGTCGCAAGTCGCGCAACGTCGCCGTCGAGAAAGCCGCCGCGACGGTCGCCGAGGCGGTTCTCGAAGAGCGCGCTTTCAGCCCCGGCATTTGAATTTCGGACTGGTATGCAGAGCCGGAGCCTTTTCGGTCCCGTTCCGGGTGTAGTCGCTTCGCCCCGCACGTTTTTGGGCCGCAGGGCCTGCCGGATAGCGCGGCGATAATTCCGCGCGAAACGGCTGCTCATATGCTTTGATTTGCGGCTAAGATGGACCGCCGACGGGCGCCGCGCAGGGCGGCGCCGCGTCGACGCGAATCAACTTTAAATCGAGGGGGAGCGGGCGATGGAAGAGTACATTTACTTCCTACTCCGGTGGTTCCACTTTCTGGCTGGAATTACCTGGATCGGGATTCTCTACTACTTCAACTTCATCCAGACCCCGTTCTTCGGCACGGATCTCGGTGGCGAAGCCAAGAGCGCAATGACGCGAGGGCTCGTGCCCAACGCGCTCTGGTGGTTTCGCTGGGGCGCGATGTTCACGTTCCTGACCGGCCTGCTGATCATCTTGA
>JAHEEJ010000018.1:15605-20604 GCA_024640705.1 Deltaproteobacteria bacterium | reverse complement strand
AGCTGGACTGGCCCTATTCGCCACCGCGATGGCGTTCGGATGTGCTGGCCCCAAGCCCATCCTCTACCCGAACGCCCACTATCAGTACGTCGGCGAGAGTGTCGCCCAGAGCGACATCGAAGGGTGTCGGGTGGCGGCCGACGCTGCGGGCGCCAATCGGGATCCCGACAAGGTCACGCGGGCCGCACGCAGCACCGTAACGGGGGGCGCGATTGGCGGAGCTGCCGGAGCCGCGGGTGGCGCGGTGCTCGGCCACGCGGGGCGCGGGGCCGGGGTGGGCGCAGCAAGCGGCGCTGCGGCCGCGCTGATGCGCTCGCTGCTCTTCCAGCGGCCAACCACGAGCCAGGCCCACATCGCCTACGTCAATCGCTGTCTCCAGGATCTGGGCTACGAGCCCGTGGGTTGGCAGTAGCAAACACCGTTCAGCGGCAGAGCGCCTCGGACGGATACGCGCCGACATCACTTGCTAGGATACGTCCATCCCCCCTGTTCTGAGTATCGAAAGGGAGGATTGCCATGCTGAAGCAACGGCTGGTGAGGCAGCTGGGATTTGCGTCGATCGCTCTGGTGATCGGCTTCGCGTCATCGGCCCATGGGCAGCAGCCCAACGGCTCCGCCAATGAAAATACCGAGGTGATGATCGGAAGCTACTCGTGCGGAGTTTCGTCCAACTCCCCAGAGGCATGGGTGTATTCCAGTTTCGAAGCGAGTGGAGATGTCTTCCAGCGAGTTCCCTATCTCTACCGGCACTACACCGATGCGACTTCAACACCTGAATTCTGCGATCCGCCTGCTGCAGCTTCCGTCGAGATCCTCACGCGATCGGGTTGCTCGGTAGGCGCGATCGAAGCGTCCAGCGATGACAGCGGCTGGTCGAGAGAGTTCCGGTTCGTCTGTCATGCGAGGCGCTCGAGGATCATTTCGATCCTCGCGGAGATCTCGGAACAGATCATCACGGCGTCTCCGTAGCCCGCAGAGATCTCGCCGCTACTGCGCTTCAGAACGGATGACGCCGACGTTCTTCCGGATCTCGATCCTCGTCCCATAGGGCGCCGAGATCTCGACGAGCCGCTCCAGGATCGGGCGCCCCTTCGCGGGAGACGCCAGGCGCGGGACACCGCTGTCGGGAATCCGCAGACCGTACCCGAGGTCGATCGGGTGGAGCCGGATTTCCGCGACGCGCCCCTTCTCGAACCGGCTCACGGCAATGATCGACTGGAAGGTTCGCTCGTTGTTGAAGCCCGTGGCGTTGAGCAGCGCCGACAGATCGGCATCGGTGACCGTCTTGGGATCCGCGAACGCCTCCGCGACCCGCGCCGCGTAGGTTTCGTGGAGGATCGGATCGAGCGGCTCCTGCACGTCACTCCAGAAGAAATTCGCAAGCCCGTAGAAGATCGGTTTTCCCGCGTACACTTCGATCGGACCGAGGTGGTGGATTCCGTGCACGATGAATGCATCCGCTCCCGCGTCGATCGCGCGATGCGCGAGTTCGCGCAGGAAGTCCCCGGGTGAATCCTCGTCGAACGCGGACTCGTGGGCGTGAATCGACGCAATCAGAAAATCCGCGTGCTGTTTGCCCAGGCGAATGCTCTTGAGGATCTCCGCGAGATCGAGCGCGTTCATCTCGTACCGGTACGCAAACGCCTCGCCGAGTCGGAATTGGGTCGCGAACAGCGAGAGCTCGGTCGGTGGATCGCCAGCGGCTTCGACGGCATTTCCGCGCGCGCCGTCCATTGCGCGCTTGATCCCCGCGAGCGCCGTCATGATCTCCGGAGGTACGACGCTGAACTGCTCGAGCCGCAGCGCATTCAGACCCGGGCGCCCTGCCGTCGAACCCAGAGCCGGCGTGGCCGCGGCCGACGACTTGTAGCTGGTCGCCATCGAGACCAGCGCCACGCGCCCCTTCTCGGACTCGAAGTACTGAGGCGCGCGCGCGAGCCCGCGATTTTCCCCGATGCCCGCGTGCGCAATTCCCGCCTCGTCGAGGTGGCGGCTGGTCTCGCGCATCCCCGCGATCCCCCAATCCAACGCGTGGTTGTTGGCCCGCCCGAGCAGGTCGAAACCCATCGTCGCCAGATCGCCCGCGACCGCGGGAAGCGAGGTCAGCCCCCAGTCCTCCGCGCCGGAATCCGGGTATCCCTCGAAGTCGCGAATATCGAGAATCGTGGTCTCGAGGTTTCCGAACGTCGCGTCGGTGCCGCGCAGGATCTTCACCGCAGCGTCGAATCCCGCGTCACTCGCGCGCTTCTGGGAAAGCGGGCGCGAGATGATGCAATCCCCCACCGCCGCGAGCGTGAAGTCCTCAGCCACACTCATCTGGAGTTCGGCAGCCGGGGGGCGCCTCGGATCGAACGGGTCCGGTTTTTCCACTTCGTCCGTCGCGTGAACCGCTGCGGGCGCAAGCAAACAGGCTGCAACCACCGGCGCCACGAGAAACCATGCGATTCGGATCGTTCCAGCGATCATCGGCCCCCCTGTTCCAAAAGGGATTCGCTTTGGCCGGCGCGTCATGGCGTCCGGCCAATCGCGGGCCATGGTACTTCAACCGGACAAGACGTCCGGGCTGGATTCGGGGTCAGCCTCGCGCGGCCACGATGGCGGCCGCATCGTCGACCATGCGGCGTACCTTTTGATTGGAGTCCGTGTCGTATTTGACTGCAAAACCGGAGTTGCTGTGGCGCGCGACGTGGCCCACGAGTTCGAATGGGCTTGGCATCTGAAAGGCACCCGGCGGATGCAGGCAGACATGCAAGACGATCGGCGTACCGACGTCGGGTTGTGCAGGCGTGCCCTCGATCAGGGCACCTGAGTAGGAGATGTTGGCGACGACGCCGGCTCCCTCCACCCAGCCGTAGGCGTAGTAGGTATCCAGCCGAATCGGAACACGGTTTGCGCGCGTCCAACCCGTTTGATCGCTCATACCCACCCCCCCGGCTTCTTTCCAATCGGCACGAACCGCGAATCACCTTACCTACCGATAGCGGGTGAAAAATCCCTCATCTCGATCCGAGCGGTCCGGAGGCGCGCCGGACCGGGCAATCAATCGGCTTGGAAACCAGATCCGTTCGCGAGGTGGCTACGACGGAGCGGCCGGTAGACTAAGCCCCCGGATCCCACGGACGGGGGTTCGACGAATCGGAGAGGAGGCGGCCATGTGGCATTGGCTCGTAGTCGCGGTCGCACTCGGAATGACTGTGCTCGATCCCCGCGCAGCCGCTGCGGAAGCACTTCCGAGCCAGCGGGAGCGACTCTACGAACTGTTCGATCGGATCTGGGATTGGCAGCTGAATTCGTTCCCGGAGTTTGCGACCTACGTCGGTGTTCCCGGCCACGACGATCGCTGGACGGATCTTTCGCCGGAGGCGATCGCCCAACGCCAACGCGCTCAGCGGCAATTTCTCGCCGATCTCCAAGCGATCGCCCCTTCCGCACTCGATACAGACGCGCGGCTCGATCGCGAGTTGGTCCAGAGGAATCTCCAGACGAGCATCGAGGGATTCCAATTCCAGTCGGAGGTTCTGGCCATCAACCAGCTCGGGGGCGTCCACCAGAATGTTCCGCAGCTGCTGGCTTCGATGCCCGCAAACTCGGTGGGCGATTACGAAAACATGCTCGCCCGCCTGCGAGCGGTCCCCTTGCTCGTGGAGCAAACACGCGCACTGCTCGAACGAGGTCTAGCGGCCGGGATCACGCCGCCGCAGATCACGCTGCGAGAGGTGCCGCAGCAGGTGCGCAACCTGATCACCGAAAAAGCGGCCGACAGCCCCATCCTCAACCCGTTCGCGCAGATCCCGGACGAGATTCCCGCAAAGGCGAGAGCGCGCTTGCGGCGTGAAGCCGAGCAGGTGTTGGTCGCGGACGTCTACCCCGCCTACCGCAACCTGCTCGCATACCTGGAAGCGGCGTATCTACCGGGAGCGCGGAAGACGATCGGCCAATCGGCGATGCCGAACGGAAAGCAATGGTACGCCTACAATGCCCGATACCACACCACTACGGATCTGACGCCGAAACAAATCCACGAGATCGGTCTGGCAGAAGTCGAACGCATCCGCGCAGAGATGGAACAGATCATTCGAGACCTGGAATTCGACGGCAGCTTCGCGGAATTCGCCGAGTTCCTGCGAACCGATCCGCAATTCTACTTCGAGACGCCAGCAGCATTGCTCAACGCCTATCGGGCCATCTGCAAGCGCGCAGACCCCGAGCTCGTGCGGCTCTTCGGTAAATTGCCCCGATTGCCCTACGGCGTGAAGCCGGTACCCAGCTACAACGAAAAGTCGACCACGACCGCCTATTACGAGCCGGGCTCCCTCACCGCGGGGAGACCGGGATATTTCTTCGCAAACACCTACGACCTCGCCGCCCGGCCCAGCTGGGAGATGGAAGCGCTTTCTCTCCACGAAGCGGTGCCCGGGCACCACCTCCAGATCGCGTTGGCGCAAGAGCTGGAGGAGACCCACGACCTGTTGAAGCACAACTTCTACACCGCGTTCGTGGAAGGCTGGGGGCTTTACGCGGAGAGCCTCGGCGACGAGATGGGTTTCTACACAAGCCCCTATTCGAGATTCGGACGGCTCACGTATGAGATCTGGCGCGCAATCCGGCTCGTGGTCGACACGGGGATCCACTCGCTGGGTTGGAGTCGCGAGCAGGCGATCGATTTCTTCAAACAAAACGCGCCCAAGGCCGAGCACGACATCATCGTAGAAGTCGACCGCTACATCGTCTGGCCCGGCCAGGCGCTCGCGTACAAGATCGGAGAGTTGAAGATCCAGGAGCTTCGGGAGTACGCAAAGCACGAACTCGGGCCAGCATTCGACATCCGAGCCTTTCACGATCAAGTTCTGGTTCGCGGAGCCATGCCGTTAGGCGTTCTCGAGCAACGAATCCGCGACTGGGTGGAGCGGGTCGGGCGCAATGATTGACTCGATGCCCACAGGCATGAGGAAATTGCCCACGATCGATGAGCTCTGGGAACGGATCGAGGCGCTGATCG
>JAHEEJ010000018.1:0-15505 GCA_024640705.1 Deltaproteobacteria bacterium | reverse complement strand
AGTGCCATCCTGATCACACCGGCCGCGATCGCGTACGCCGATGAAGATGCCAATCCCGATCAAAACGAACGGACAATCAAACGCGTGATCCTCGCGAGCCTCGACCACCCGGAACTCGCCCTGGAATCGCCAGACGAATCGTCATGGATCACCGGTTTTCGCGTCAGCAAGAAGGGCCCGCTCCAGTTCAGGCGGACTCTCCAAATCGGAGACGATGAGGTCTTGATCAGACTCTATGGCCCACTGGTGAAAAAGAAACCTGGCCTGCGGTTCAAGGTACAGGGCCTTCGCTTCGGCGATCATCCCGTCAACATCGAGGGATTTGGAAACTCGAAGGGGGGAGGCTTCCGCTTCTCGATCCGATACTAAGGAGACGCTCTCGACGCCTCGGACGGGCTCCGAAGGCGCACGTCCAGGCATCGGCAAGCGGCGATTCCGACAGGTGCGGTGCAAGGGCAGTCCGCCCTAGACTCGCAGCGCCCATCGATCGGAGCCACCATGCAGATCGCGTTTCTCATCTACGAAGGCCTCACCGCGCTGGACATCGTCGGACCCTACGAAGTCCTCAGTCAGATTCCGGGCGCTGATGTTCGATTCGTCGCGAAGCGGACCGGGCCCATCCGGGTCGACTCCGGTGCATTTTCGATCGGCACCGATCACAAACTCGCAGACGTACCCCGACCGGGAGTCTTCGTGGTTCCCGGCGGTGTCGCTGGAACCTTCGCAGCGGCAAAGGATCCGGAAATCCTGGACTGGGTGCGCGAGGCACACGCCCATTCGCGCTACAGCACATCCGTCTGTACGGGATCGCTGATCCTCGGTGCGGCAGGGCTGCTGAAGGACACGAATGCCACGACCCACTGGGCGGCAAAGACGTTGCTCGAACAAACTGGAGCCACCTACACGGCGGAACGCGTCGTCGTCGCAGGCAAGATCATCACTGCGGCCGGTGTTTCCGCCGGAATCGACATGGCACTCTACCTGATGGGGGAACTCGTCGGTCCGGACCTCGCAAAGGTCGCCCAGCTCTCCATCGAGTACGACCCGAATCCTCCGTTCGACGCGGGATCTCCCGCAAAAGCCGGAGACGCAATCGTGCAACGCGCGTTGGAAGAATTCGCGAAAGAAGCCTAGATCTCGGGTAGATCGCTGGTCCCCTGTTCCGCGCGCGCCGGAACCTCCGCAGAGCTGCGCAACATCGAGACACCAAAGATGAGAAAGCCGCCGAGCATGCCCGGCAAGACGTCGAAGACCGCGTCACCAAAACCGAGCCCATAACGCCAGAAGAGCGCCGAAGCCGCCCCTCCGATCATCATGGCCACTCCCCAGGCGGGGGATACCCGCTGCCTCAGCACCCGCAGGACCAGCAGCGGGCCCAGTGAAGAGGCCAACAAGGACCAGGCGAGCGTCACCAGGGCAAAAACGTTTCTGCTGCCGTACAGCGCAATGACGACGGCCAGGGCCGTGACACCGACGGTCGCAATTCGGCTCAGGGAATAATGGTCGCTCTGCTTGCTCGGGAAGATGTCGTGAGCGATCGAAGCCGAGCAGGAGAGGACCTGGGAGTCCGCGGTGGACATCGTCGCCGAAAACAGGCCTCCGAGTACGACACCGACGAGGACACCGGGAAGCAATTGCAGCGCGAGTTGGGGTAGCGCGAGCTCCTGATCGAAGTTCTCGATGCTCGGAATATCGAGCAGGGCCCGGCATGTCATACCGACGAGGATGCAACCCGCCGAAAATATCCAATACCAGCCAAAATAGATCGTGCGCGCTTTCTTGATTTCCTCTGGATCTCGAATCGCCATCGCGCGAATCATCACGTGAGGCTGCCCGACGACCCCGAGGCCAGCGCCGAACCAGCCGAGCAGAAAAGGCGTGAATCCAAATTGCTTCTCGGGAATGATCTGCACGAGCTTGGGATCGATCGCACCGAGTTGCGACCAGAGTGCGCCGAATCCCCCGAGCTCTTCGAGTGCGACGACGCTCAGCATCAACATCGAGGCCATCATCACGAGCGATTGAACGGTGTCGGTCCAGATCGAGGCGCGGATACCGCCGGTAAAGCAGTAAAGGACGATCACGACGGCACCGAGAATCGCCCCCGTTTCGTGCGGCCAGCCAAACATCACGTGAAGCGCCTTGCTGCCCGCGCTGAGTTGTGCGGCCGAATAGGTGCCCAGGAAGACAACGGTGAGCAGACCGGCGATCAACGCCAGGAGATCCGACCGTTGCCCTTTTTCATCGAGCGCGAGAAAGCTCGGAATCGTGTCCACTGCGGCGGCCCCGGAGAGCTGGCGCAGTTTCTTGTGCACGACGAGCCAGGCGAGCCAATCTCCGCCCATCCAACCCACCATGATCCAGGCCGCCGAAATGCCCTCGAGGTAGGTCATCCCGATCAGTCCAATGAACATGAAACCACTGTTGTTGGTCGCCACGGCGGAGAAAGCGGTCATCCACGGACCGACGCTTCGGCTGGCGAGCAGGTAGTCGTCTGCGGTCTTCTTGGCCCGGGTCGCCGAGTACGCTCCGATCGCTACGAAGAGGGCGAGAAAGAACAGAAAACTCGCGATGACCGGCATGTTCGCGCTCTGCAAACGGGGCTCCTCGACTCGATTGGACGCCCACGCTATCCCAGTGGATCGATCGAATCCACCATCCCAAGCACAGAGCGGAGCGTTGGCGTCGATCCGCGTGCGCGATTGCGATTCTCGGGATGGACCGCCAGAATGCGCATTCGCAGGATGACGCGGTTGTCGTCCCGGTGGCACGCGTTGGCCGTATATTGCCGCTGACCCGAAATCGGTCCACGGAGCAGGCGAAGCCATGAACAGCAGGCGGATCACCACAGTCGCAGCAGGGCTGGCGCTCCTCGCCCTACCCTATTCGGTAACGCCCGCGAGCGCGCAATCCCGCTCTGCCGCGCACGACGACGTCGAATGGGAACTCGACCGCCAGGCTCCCTACGCGGGTGCAGGGTGGCTCGAATCGGAGGGCGGAACCGCCGCAGTCGAATTCCCGAGTTCGGGGATCGATCTGCGCAGCTGGATCTCTCTGCCCGAGTTCGACCCGGCAACCAGCGCCGCCAACGACTGTTGGGGCTACGTCGCGCCATCGGGACGGGAGTACGCGCTGATCGGGCTCTCTCTCGGCACCGCATTCGTCGAGGTGACGGATCCCGGAAACGCGCAAATCGTCGACGTCGTCGCGGGCCCCACGAGCAGTTGGCGAGACATCAAGACCTATCAACAATTTGCGTACGCGGTCAGCGAAGGCGGCGGAGGCATCCAGGTTTTCGACCTCTCCCTGATCGACGACGGTGTGGTCTCGCTCGTCAACACGATCACCACGGGAGGGCGACTCCAAACCCACGACGTGGCCATCAACACCGAGAGCGGCATGCTCTATCGGGTCGGCGGCGGCGGGAGCAGCCCCGTCAATGGTCTGCGGATCTACAGCCTCGCAACCCCGAGCACCCCGGTCTTCGTCGGCGAATGGCACGACCGCTACTGTCACGATGCACAGGTCGTGACCTGGGACGAGCCCCCCTACGTCGGAACCGAAGTGGCCTTTTGTTACGCAAACGACACGGCCATTTCAGGCAATCCGGGAATCGAGATCCTGGACGTCAGTGATCCCGCGAACATCGGTGTCATCGGATCCATCAACCTCTCGCTGCCACCGATCTTCTCGCATGCGGCCTACTACGCCCATCAGGGGTGGTTGTCTCCCGATCGGCAATACGTCTACTTCAACGACGAAGTGGATGAAGCCGAGACCGGCAACCCAACGACTACGCGAGTCATCGACCTATCCGACCTCTCGAACCCAACCCAGGTTGCCATCTTCAGCAACGGAAACCCCGCCCGGGATCACAACCTCTACACCAAGGGGGCGCTGATCTTCGAGTCGAATTACCGCAGCGGGCTTCGCGTGTTCTCCGCCAGCGATCCGCTGGCACCGATCGAGATCGCCCACTTCGACACCTATCCCGCGGATGACAACGCGAACTACAACGGGCTCTGGAGCGTCTACCCCTACCTTCCGAGCGGCACGATCATCGGCAGCGACATCGAAAAGGGACTCTTCGTCTGGAGCTTCGCCGCTGCACCGGTCCCCGCCCTTTCGGCGAGCAATTCCCTCGCGATGACCGCTATGCTCGCGGTACTGACCATGGTGACCCTTCGATCCAGGCGCTTCAGGGACCGGACGCGATCGGCGACGATCGCGGCACTCGTCGCCGTGGGATTGGGATGTGGATCCCAGGAGGCTTCCGATCCCGTCACGACGCCGGTGACCGATTCGATCACCGCTCCCAATCACACACTTGGGGCAACCGGCATTGCCCAGGTCGAATACGTAGATGGATTCGTGACCGTGAGGAGCAACGGCTCACTCCAGATCGCGGTCCTGGAGCAACTCGCCGCGCAGGCGGGCTTCGCCATCGCCGCAGGGAGGGTCGACCCAAAACCCATCACGTTGCAGATCGAACGCGTTGCACTGCTCGACGCCATCGCGTTGATCCTCGAGGGAATGCCGTACACCGTCGAATACGATTTCGACGAAGCATCTGGAACCCGCTTCCTCTCCCTGGTCGCGATCGGCGATGGCCTCGGATCCCGCGCAGCCGGTTCTCCAGAAACGGCCGCGCGGAGAGGCGTGAGCGGTGATCCAATCGAGCGAGCCGGCGAGCCACCCTCCGAAGAAATGGCCGAAATGCTTGCAGCACTCGATGACCCCGATCCGGAGACACGTGCCGACGCTGTCTTTTGGATCGACCTCGAAGGAGACGCGCTCGAGCAGTTGGTCTCAATGCTCGAATCCGACCCCGATGCGGAAGTCCGCGCCTCGGTCGTGGATCGACTCGGCGACGAAGAATCCCCCGCAGCCACTGCGGCGGTGACCGCTGCGCTTCGGGATCGGGAGCCGGAGGTCGTGTTGCGGGCAATCGAGGTCTTGGAGTTCGACGCTGGGGACTGGTTGCTTCCGGAACTCGAGCGACTCCTCACACACTCCGACCCGGAAGTTCGCGAAGCCGCCGAGGATGCCATCCTGTATCTGAAGTGAGCGCTCCCGCAGAGCGCTGCGCTCAGCGACTTCCCGGCGGGCGCAAATCGACGGTCGCGAAATCCCAGGAATCAAGCGGTGACGGGAGTATCTCGCTCGCGGCTACCGCGGAGCCATCCATCAGCCAGAGTTGGGTTTCTGCGGTTTCGCTGTCGTAGACGACCAGATCGGCCAGACCGTCTCCGTCGTAGTCACCCACCGACGGCAGC
The DNA here is from genome assembly GCA_024640705.1 of Deltaproteobacteria bacterium. Classification (GTDB taxonomy): domain Bacteria; phylum Myxococcota_A; class UBA9160; order UBA9160; family SMWR01; genus JACZVU01. The sequence goes on along the minus strand of JAHEEJ010000018.1, from coordinate 10,229 downwards.
TGCCGCTCGCGCGGCCCCTCGTTCAGCGCCGATACGATCACGTCGCGTACACCCCTCGTGGAAAGGCGCACAGCGAGCCGATCCGTACCGATCTCTCGCAGCAGTACGTCGTCGCGTTCGTCGCCATCGAAATCGCCGGCCCCAACCGCGCTCCAGGGACTCCCGCCGCCTTCCAGCGGGCCGAGCGTCGAATCGCCGGTGAGTCCCCAGATGTCGACCTCTCCGTTTTCGAGATTGCGCCAGAGGATGTCGGACATTCCATCGCCATCGAAGTCGCCCGAAGCGATGACCTCCGCGGCGTTCCCGAAGTCGTCCGGCAGGATCTCGCTCTGATGGGTGCCAGCATCCCCCACGGTCCAGAGATCGAACTTGTTTTCCGACGCATTGTGAAGCAGCACGTCTGAACGGCCATCACCGTTGTAATCGCCGGATCCGACGATCTGCCAAGCCTTGTTGACTCTCGTCTTGGCGAGCCTGCACTTGACGGTGCCATTCTCTCGTTCGATGCATTTTTCCATCGACAACTTGACGATGTCCCGAACATGATCACCGTCCATGAAGAAAACCGACACTGCCCCAGTTCGCTGAACGCCATTTCGGTGCCTGCGAAACAGGATGTCCGCCACCCCGTCGCCGTCGTAGTCGCCGTTGCCGACCATCATCCAGCCCTTCCCGTTCATTTTCACGGGGCGGCAATTGGGGTTCCCGCTGGCTCGCTCTTTGCACTTCACGAGAAGCGTCGATTCGCCGGTTCGCATGCTCGTGACCTCGAGATACCCCCGGGTATTCGATTGGGCGATCACGTCTGATACGCCGTCGGCGTCGAAGTCACGCGCCTGACCGTAGACGCCCGGCGGCGGGCTATCGACAGCGGCTTCCGCGGCGAAAAGAACCGGCTCGGAGGGCGACGACGGCTCGCCGTAGTCTCCCGCTGCATCGAAGGCCATCACGCGCACGCTGATGGTCTCATTCGGTTGGGCGCTGACGGTTTCCGAAGTGCGGCCAAGCACGGTGCTGTAGAGCTGTGCGGGTTTACCTTCTCGCTCGATGATGACGTAGTAGCCAGCCACGTTGCCGGAAGCCGGTTCCCACGCGAAGGTTACGGTCGCCCCACCTTCTATGACGACGAGCGCGAAGGCGGGCGCAGCGTTCGTCAGCATCGCCGCGAACACGACAAATAATAGTGTCTTCCAGAGTCCAGCCCGGCGAACCATCATCGGTGTCTCCTGTCGCGCAATCGCCGCTGGCACTGGCAGAACTCCGTTGGTCCGGAATGCTGCGTCCTGCTTCACCGGGGGAGGCGGGAATGCTGCGTCCTGCTTCACCCGGAGCGCCGAGTGGAGAGCGCCGAACGCTCTCGCTTGACTGTCTGTTTCGGGCAGACCCGCAGCTGGCGAAGTGACGGAAGTCACATTGCGGCTTGGTTCACAGAACTTTTGCAGAACAAATCCCGCCCCCTGTGGCCAAGTCACCCCACAATACTGCAACAATGAGGCTCAAGTGACTGAAATCAAATGATGTTTTAATTTCGAGAGCTCGGCCGGTCGAGGGGCGGGAAGCCGTTTGGGGGCGCGCCAGCCGGAGTCAAATCGACGTTTCTACACAATTTCGCGTATTGAAGTCAGCGAGGCGCCGGATCGGATCCCGCCGCTCCGATTCTCGAGCACGCAACTTCGGCGCAACTCGCGACGTCGCGTACGAGCGAGTGAAAGCATGGCGCCAATAGTGACGAAGCACACGCGATCGGTCGCTCTTCGATCCGATAACGGCTGACGTAACCCTTCACCGCGTACGCACAGCCAGCCGGGGGACTGCACACATTGGGGCTCATCCGTCGCCGTCTTGATTACGACCGCAAATGGTTGCTTGCCGAGGCCGAAAAGGCTCGAGTCCGCGGTCGGCGCCGTCGCGCGATTTCTTTTTACCGTCGAATCCTCGCGGCAGAGCCACACGATCCCCATCTACATGCGCGAGTTGCCCCGCTGCTCGCCGCGACGGGCAAACGATTCGACGCCTGGCAGAGTTACCGCCAGGCCGCGCAGGTGCATCTGAAAAACAAGGGTCGCGAAGAAGCGCTGGCCCTCTATCGTGAAGCGGCAAAGACGTTGCCGATGCAGATCGAGGCCTGGCAATGGGTGGCGAAGCTCGAATTGGGGCGCGGAAGAGGTGACTGCGCACTCAACGCGCTGCTCGAGGGCCGTGCAAGATTTCGTTCGAGGCGCCGTCGAGCGGAAGCCATTGCGCTGCTTCGCGAAGCGAGAAGCATCGACCCCTGGAGGATCGACATCGTGCTCGATCTGGCGCGTTTGCTCCGGCGTTCGGGGCAGTCACCCGAAGCCCAGTGGATCCTCGGCCAGCTGGCCGAGAAACTGGACGGCCGGAATCTGCGCATCGTTCGCGGCGCGCAATGGCGAATCGAACCCAGCCTCAAGCACAGCTGGAATTGGCTCCGGGCCGCCTTTGCGAACCAGAGAAGCGGAGACAGTCGCGTCCCGGCCCGCAACCTCTAGCCGCTCCGCGCCCTCCCCTCCCAGAATGGAATCCTTCCGAGCCCTTCGATAAAGTCCTGCGCTCTATGCGTGGCACCCACTCGATTCGGGCGAGCCTTGTTCTCTCGATACTGCTGGCCCTGCATCCCGCTGCCGCCGCGGCCGGGGATTTCATCGACACGATCACCATCAAGGACGGCAGTATTCTCCAAGGTGAGATCATGCGCGTCGAAAACGACGAGTTGATTCTCGATACCGATTATGCGGATGACGTCGTCATCGACGTCGAGTACATCGTCGAGATCAAGTCGAAGCAGCAGTTTTCTGTTCGGCTCATCGATGGAGAGATCATTTCGGGCTACCTCGTAGTCACCAACGGGAAGATCGTCTTGCGCGAGAGCCTCCCGGCCCCCGGCGAGCCCAAAGCGACGGAGGAATTCAGCAATATCGATCTCGCGAAACCCGCAAGCGAAATCCTCCCCACCACTCCCGAACCCAGCGTAGATGAGGTCGTCCAACACCCTTTCCCCACCGGGGAAAGCCAACCGCAGCGGGCGACTCCCGATGCGCTACAAGAAGACGAAGCGACGGTCGAGATCGCGCAACCGATTGAAAGCGAGCCTCGCGCAAGCTCGACCGAGATCGAGCAATTCAGCGGCCGGGCGTTCACCTTCGACGACGTCGATTGGATTCGCGAGAAGCCAACCTACCTCCGATATGACGCGGACTTCAACGTCGGCGTTCAGCTCGCGAGGGGCAACTCGGACACCACAGACCTGCATTTCGACTCCAGCTTCGAGCCGAGTTTCGGCTGGAACACGTTTCGGCTCTCCGGCAGATACGACAAGAAGACCGCCGATGGAGACACGACGACGAACCGCTGGTATGCCTCGCTCATCTATGAACGGGATTTCTTCCGCCGTTGGTTCGTCGGCGCCGCCAACACCTATGAATCAGATGCGCAACGAGACCTGAACCTACGAATCATCGCCGCAGGCGGCATCGGTTACCGCTTCTTCGATCAAGACCCCACCCACTTGAGTGTCCTGCCGGCTCTCGCGTATGTAAACGAGAACTTCAAGGAGGTCTTCACGAATGTCCAGACCGACCCGGATCCTGCGCCCCCGATCTGGGTGAAATCCTCGGACGACACCGATTATGTCGCGTTTCAAATGAAGCTCGATTTTACGAGGGATCTGTACAAGGACGACATCACGTTCTTTCACAACAACATGTATCTGCAAAGCTTCCGGGACCTCAGCGACATCATCATCGAGACCCGCACCGGCATCAAATTCGACATGGCCTGGGATCTCGTACTCACCGCGGAAGTCGAGACGGATTGGGAAAACGAACCCGCCGAAGACGCCAAAAAATGGGACACCCGTTACATGCTGAAGATCGGCTTCGAGTTCGAAGGCGATCAAGACGACTGGTTCCATTGAGCGCCGCTAACCAATAGCGGGACCCTCACAGCTTCGAACCGATTCGAAATGTTGGAATTTCGCGGGTCTTTCCGGCAAGCTCGACCTCTTGCTCGACTTCGATCGAAATCCTCGCGCCACCGCTTTGCGCATTCGCGCCGCGCTGCAGGCGAACGGCTGCGCGAGAGAGATCTCGACCGAAATCGGCTGCATGGCCAGAGCGCTTGCAGCGTCCAAAACGGCTGGATCCTTTCTCTGCATGGGGGCGGGCGCCGGGGAGATCGGGGCCTGGGTTCTGGACGCCATGGACCATTCGAGCGGATTGGTAACGCTCGTGCAGGACGAGGACGAGGCCGCCGTACTCGAGCGCGAGTTCGATCGCGACGTGCGCGCCTCGGTGCATCTACAAGATGCCGAGGCGTTCCTGATCGATGTCCACGCGCACCGCTTCGATCTGATCGTGGACCTGATCGCCGACGAACACCCGAAGGCCGTGCTTTTCGGGCTCGGCCTCTTGCGAGCGGGCGGCGTCTATCTCGCCTCGCATCCCGGGAGCCTTTCACGCGAGGCCTTCCCGCGGCCTGCCCCCGGTTCAGGCACGCAGCCACCAGCCCTTGAAGCCGATGATTTCGAGCTTGCGCGGTTGGGCAACAGCCTGGAATCGCTGATCATTGTGCGCCGCACGGAACCCGCTCGCCGGAAGCGCCGTTCGAATCCGAGAGGCCGCTAGAAGGCATCGCACGCGAGCGCCGCTGGAGGGATCCAGCCCGCCAGCGTCCGCCAGGCCGCGGATCGCGGCTACTCTTCGACTTCGATCTCGAGCTTGCGGCTTCGCTTGTTGAGATTGAGTCCCAGACACAGGTCCCGGGGCGAGAGCACCGGTCCAGCCCCGGTTTCTTCGGTATCGAGCACCACCATGGTGGGCTCGTAGCCTTCGCCCTTGATGAACAGGACGTGGGGTCGGTCGCTGCGGAGATCGATGGAATCGGAGACGCGGTCGACGGGCGCTCCGTCGACGAAGACCGTGATCTCCCTGGGATTCCGTTCGAGGGGCTCTCCGTCGAGGAAGATCGTGACGTCCCGAGGAATGCAATCGATTTGAAATGTCTGTGAGTGCGCACAAGCGCCGGCAACGAGCAGCAACAGGGTGATCGCACAGGCTCGGATCGAGACATCGAAGTGGGCCGCCACAGCCGGAGTGTAGCGTGGGCAATGGAGCGCGATGGCATCGAATCTGCGAAGTCGCCAATCCCGTGAGCTGCCTGGTTGAGGCCGAGACCCGAGCGCGCCTCGCATGCCAAGCGCTCCAACGACCCCCATGAGAGGCGCTGGGAAAGCGCGCCGTTTTGCGCGACAGTTTCCGCCGCAGCGGCCGGAAGGCGATCGCGCAGACTGCCAAGCGGCGCCAGAATCGGCGGCAGTCGACTGGAGAGCCATCGAGGAGCAAGCATGGACGGCGTGGCGTTGATTCTCTGTGAGGGAGCATTCGGAACGGGAGACGGCAAGACCGCGAATGGGCTCGTGCGGCACACCGAGCGCTATCGGATCGCGGGCGTACTCGACTCGCGCCTCGCGGGTCGGGATGCCGGCGAAGTGCTCACCGGCAAGCCGAGTGGAATTCCGATCTTTGCCTCGCTTGCGGAAGCGCTCGAGAAGGCCAGCGAGCGGCCCACGCATCTGGTCATCGGACTCGCCCCCGATGGCGGGCGTCTACCCGACACCTATCGAAACGTGGTGATCGACGCGCTGCGCGCCGGGATCAACGTCGACTGCGGACTTCACCAATTCCTCTCCGATGATCCGGAATTGTCGAAACTCGCTGAAGAACACCACGCCACGATTCGCGATGTTCGCCGGACGCCGCCGCGCGACCAGCTGCATTTCTTCACGGGTGGAATCAATGACGTCAAGGCGGTACGCGTCGCGGTGCTCGGCACCGACTGCTGTTGCGGCAAGCGCACCACTTCCACGCTGTTGACCGCAGCGCTCAACCGCTCGAAGACCGCGACCGTGCTGATCGGCACCGGCCAGACTTCTTGGATGCAGGGCGCCCGCTACGGAGTCCTGCTGGACTCCCTCATCAACGATTTCGTGGCCGGCGAAATCGAGCACGCCATCATCGAGGCAGACCGCAACGAATCACCCGAGGTCATCATCATCGAGGGACAGGGCGCGCTCACGCATCCGGCCGCGCCCGGCGGCTTCGAGATCATGACGTCGGCCAAGCCGCACGGCGTCATCCTGCAGCACGCACCGGTGCGGGAGACCTACCTCGACCATCCCAACGAACCCATCGCTGCACCCGAGGTTCACATCCAGGCCATCGAGTCCGTATTCGGCTCACGCGTCATCGCGATGGCCGTGAACTCGGAGGGAATCGATCCCGCAAAGATCGACGAAAAAGTGGCAGAGCTCGAGAACCGCTACGGAATCCCCTGCTGCGATCCACTCGCGCAGGGCCCACAGCGGTTGATCGATGCGGTGCGATCACTGCTGTAAGTCCAGGGGGAACTGCGCTCATGAAGATTCGCTGCTTCGAAGTCGCCAGTGTGGATCTGCAGCTCAACGAGGGCTACCGGATCGCCAACCAGACGATCGAATCCGCGCGCAACGTGCTCTTGCGCGTCGAGTCCGAAGACGGCGTCAGTGGGTTCGGCGGTGCGGCGCCCGCCAACAACGAAGGTGGCGAATCCGACGAAAGCTGCCTGGCTGCACTGGACGGCCCCCTGCGAGAGTTGACGCTGGGCACCGACGTTCTCGCAGATCCCGCCCCCCTCGCAGTTCACGCACTTCGCATTGCGGCAGATTTTCCCGCCGCCCGAGCAGCACTCGACACGGCGCTCTGGGACCTCGCCGCCCGGAAGGCTGGCGTGCCGCTCGTGCGGTTCTGGGGCGGAGCGCCAAAGCCGCTGCCGACTTCGGTGACGATCGGCGTATGTGACGTCGCAAACACACTCGCAGCTGCAAAAGACTGGGTCGCTCAGGGGTTTCGGATCATCAAAGTGAAGATCGGCGAGGATGTCTCGCTCGACGTCGAACGCCTGCGCAAAATGCGAGAAGCACTCGGCTCCGAAGTGCTGCTGCGAGTCGACGGGAACCAGGGCTATTCACTCGAAGACGCGAGAATCCTGTTGCGCGAGACCGATGGGCTCGACCTCGAGATGCTCGAACAACCGCTGGACGCGCGCGACCTCGCTGGAATGTGTGCGCTCCGCGGTGAGAGCCGCGTACCGATCGTTGCAGACGAGGCCGCGGGAACCATCGAAGAGTGCGCACAGATCGTCGCGCGGGATGCCGCGCACGGCATCAACATCAAACTGATGAAGTGCGGCGGACCGAGTGGCGCGCGCATCATTCACGATCACGCCCACGCGGCCGGGTTCAGCCTCATGTTGGGCTGCAACGACGAGACCCGCGTCTCCATCGCGGCGGCCGCTCATCTGGCACTCGCGATGCCGGGCCTGAAATACGCGGACCTCGACGGCCACATGGACCTGGTTCGAGATCCAGCATCGGGCGGCTTCGAGGTGCGCGACGGCTGCCTGCACGTTGGCGAACAACCGGGCCTCGGCGTCGAAGTGGAACTCTGACTCCGCTCACTGCAGAGTATTCGTAACCGAATCCCTACCCCTGCCGCCGAGAGCGGTCAGCATCATCACGCATTGCCGACTCCCCAGGGGGTCGCTGCGGCTCGAGAATCCCGGAGTGGTAGACTTCATCGCATCGACCGTCGCTTCCACAGCTTCGAGTCGATGAACGGGGGGGTTCATGCGTAAACTTTTGATTCTGGGCGCGGTGCTGCTGGTTCTCGCCGTCGCGCTGTTCGTCGCGGCGAGCAATCTCAATCACTATCTCGAAGAAAACCGCGAGTGGTTGGCCGATCAGGCGTCGGCCGCGATTGGCCGCTCGGTGGCGTTCGACGAAATCGGCGTTTCGCTGCGCGGCGGACTCGGTGCACGCGTGACTTCGGTCGCGATCGGAGAGGATCCGGCTTTCGGAAAGGGAGAATTCCTGCGCGCCGACCGCATCGACGCGGTGATCAAGATCCTTCCCGCGCTGCGCGGGCGCTACGAGGTGGCGCGCGTCGAGATCGACGCACCCGAGATCAACATCATCAAGACCCAAACCGGCTTCAACTTCGATTCGCTCGGTCCCGCCGCCAGCGATCCCGCTCCGGCAGCCGAACAGGAGCCTTCCGCCGCGGGTGCCCTGCCCCTTCTCGTCTCGTCTCTGCGGATCAGTGACGGCCGTCTGCAGTTCAGCGACCGCAGCGCGTCGCCAGCGTCAGAGCTCAAGGTCGAACGCCTCGACTTCGCGGCTTCCGACGTCGGGCTCGACCGGCCGATTCAACTGGACCTCGCCGCCGCGTTGCTCGGCGCCGCCGAGCAGAACGTTCGCGTCGCGGGCACGCTGGGGCCCGTGGGAAGTCCCGAAGCCGCCGCGAGTGCGCCGGTCGATCTCCGCGTCGACCTCGGCCCGCTGGTGGTCGATCGCCTGAAGCAGCTCGCGCTGATCGGCGAGTCGATCCCAGCCGAACTCTCGTCGCCCGATCCGATTTCACTCAGCGTAAAGCTGTCCGGCCAGGCTGACGCGCTCGGCACGGTCGTGTCGATGAACGCGACCGACGCGGCGATTGCCTACGGCGACCAGTTTGCGAAACCCAAGGGCGTTCGCTTCGAAGTCGCTGCCGATGTGAAGCGCGCCGCCGACGCGATCGACGTCTCCGAATTCGACCTCCATCTCGCAAAAGCGCATCTGACCGGGCGCGGCCGCATCGGCCTGACGCCCGAGATGCCGATCGATTTCCAACTCGCTGGCGCTGGCGTCCCGCTCGATGGTTGGGGGCGCATGATTCCCGCGACCACTGCGGTCGAGACCGCGGGCACGGTCGACCTCGACCTGGCCGCGAAAGGACCCGCAGGAGGCGGAAAGATCCCCCGCGTCGACGGTACGCTCGCGCTGCGGCGGGTCAGCGCCAAACAGCCCGGTGGCAACATGCAGATCGAAGACCTGACGACCACGCTGACGCTGAAGGGAGATCGCGCAGAGATCCCCCCGACCGATTTCCGGCTCAACGGAAATCCGGTTCGGGTCGCCGCCACGGTCAAGAACCTGAGCAACTTCGACACGGATTTCAGCGTCACATCGCCCGCGCTCGACATCGCGGCACTGGGCGCGGCGGGTGAAGGCATCAAACGTCCGGAAGTGCTCGAGGACGTCGAGGTGCGCGGCAACTTTCGCACCACGAACGCCGGCCCTCAGCTCGATGCAACCGTGCGATCGAACGGAGGCAGTCTGCGCGATATCGCCTACCAGACGCTCGATGGCCAGCTGTCACTTCGCGGCCAGAAGGTCCGTTTCGAGCAGCTGACGCTGTCGGCCTTCGACGGCAGCGTGGCAGGCGCGGGCAGCTACGACATGGCAAAACCCGATGCGCCCGCCTTCTCGTTTCAAGGAAAGGTGGATGGCCTCGACGTGCGCGCGCTCGCTGAGCACTTTGGCGTAGGCCGTACGCTGCAGATGACCGGACGCCTGAAAGCCAACCTCAACGTGGACGGATACGGCTCGGAGTGGGAAGTCATCCGCGAGGTGATGACCGGAAACGGCGCGCTCGAAGTCGCAGACGGCGTGCTCAAAGGTGTCAACATCGCCGAAAGCATTCTCGGCAGCCTCACCGGAATTCCGGGGCTGAGCAACCTGATTTCCCCAAGCGTGCGCAGCAAATACCCGGAGATCTTCGGGATGAACGACACCGTCTTCGAAGCTTTGGCCGGAAAGATGACGCTGGGCAACGGAAAAGCGCTCCTCGATCAGCTCGCGCTCGCCGCGCACGATTACCGACTCGACGGCAAGGGAACGATCCGACTCGATAATGCGCTCGACATCGCGATGACGTTCGTCGCATCCCAAGGCCTCACCGAGGACCTGATCCGAAGCGCCAAGGAAATCCAATACCTCACGAATGCAAACGGGCGCTTCCAGCTTCCGCTCCGACTCGGTGGCTCGATGCCGACCTTCCGCGCCCAACCCGACATCCAATACGTCACCCGACAACTGTCTGAGTCACTGGTGCAGACCGGACTCACGAAAGGCCTCGACGCGCTCCTCGGCAAGCCAAAGAAATCAGCGAAGAGCGGCACCCAGACCGAGACACCCGCCGGATCCAGCGCCGAGACACCCGTCGACCCCACCGCCAAACAGCCCGCAGAAGCGACCGTCACGGCGCCGGCCGAACCGACAGCTCCACCGCGCGATCCCGCAGAGGAATTGATCCGCCGGGGACTCGGTGCGTTGCTAGGCGGCGACAAGGAGTAGA
>JAHEEJ010000241.1 GCA_024640705.1 Deltaproteobacteria bacterium | reverse complement strand
GTTCGTCCGCGTCGATGCGGTGGGCGTAGGAACTCTTCTCGGACGCGATGATCGTGCCGCCGTGATACACGTGGCTGATGATATGCGGTTTTCCGCGCCCACTGTCCTCTGTCTGGACGTGGAACTGCTTGCCGCGATACAGCACGTTCGTGTTGCAGCCGGTGATCATCGCCGGTCTCATCCCCCTCTAGCCCGCTCGCGGCGCCGAGTCTCGTCCCCCCAGCCGAGGTTGTCGACCGAAGCGGCGAATTTCCACGCAGACCCGCGCACCCGCAGGGAAAATCGGCGAACGGAGCGGCTTCCTGAAGTTGGCCATGGGGCTTTCCGGCTACAGCTCGCTGATTTAGTTTCGAACAATCGACAATTCAATTGATTTTTCAACTACTTATCTACATGATAGACGCGCTGAGAGGCTTGACGGAGGCGCTCGAATGCAGAGGCCCGGGTTTTGGAAAGTCGCATTTCTCGCAGCGGGCCTGGCCTGCACGGCGCTGCCAGCCGGCGCACTGATCACGGTCGGCGAACTCGATATCTCCTCTGGCGGCGTAACGATCGCCGAAAGGGATGGCCTGGCTTATATCGGAGCCGAACGGCGGGGTCTCGTCATCGCCGACATCTCCAATCCGAGCGCGCCAGTCGAAGTCGGTGCAATCGCCTACCCGGGAATGCGCATTCGAGACATCGCACTGAGCGGCGGACTCGCCTATCTCGCAGTCGGGTCGAACAAGCAGCCGTCCAGCTTGCGGATCGTTGACATCTCCGATCCAACGGCACCCGTCGAAATCGGAGTCTTCGAAGTTCCCGGTCAAGCGAGCGGTATCGCGGTGGTCGATCACCTCGCTTATCTCACCGTCCAATCTCCCCAGGGACTCTCTCTAATCGCATTTGATCCACCCGACGTCGGCCCGTCGAGTCTGCGCGTGTTCGACGTCGCGAATCCATCGACTGCCACCCAGGTTGGTCGAGTCGACTTCATCGGTGCTCCATCCGAAATCCAGGTCGTGGGGGATCTGGCTTACATCGCAGATTCCGTCGGTCTGCGCACGATCGATGTCTCGGAACCGACGGCGCCCGTCGAGATCGATCTGGCCGCGAGTTCCGGCGAGCCGAACAGCCTGACGATTGCGGGCGGGTTGGCGTACGTCGCATACCACGGTCCTTCCCGCGCGCCAGGCGGCCTCTCGGTATTCGACCTATCCGACCCGAAAGCGCCGATCGAGATCGGATACGTCCCACTGGTCTACGACGCGTGGGACATCGCAGTCGAGGGTGGATGGGCCTACCTCGCCACCGAGAGATCAGGCCTATGGGCAATCGATGTTTCCAACCCCGAGGCGCCGATCGCGCGCGGAAGAATCACCACGCCGTTTGGTGCTGTCGCGGCACTCGCGGTCGCAGACGGCATCGCGTACGTGATCGACACCAACATCTGGACTATTGAGTTGGGAAGCCTGCAAGTCATCGACCTCTCGACGCCGACGACGCCCGCCGAAGTCTCGAACCTCGAGCTTCGCGATAGAGGCAGCACCGTCGAGGTCATCGGAAACCTGGCCTACATCGTAGACGGGACAGGACTCCTGATCATCGATGTCTCCGATCCAGCGGCGCCCGTCGAGCTCGGCGCAATCGAGACGCCCGGCTACGCGCAAGACGTCAGCGTGGTAGGCAGCATCGCCTACGTCGCAGATACCTCTTCGGGTTTGCGGATCATCGATGTCTCCAATCCGAAAACGCCCGTCGAACTCTCCGCAATCGGCGGCCTGGGCGACGCGGATCGTGTCGAGGCCGCGGATGGGTTCGCATATGTATTGGACCGATATTGGGGGCTGCGCGTGATCGACGTATCCGACGCCGAGGCACCCGTCGAAGTCGGCAGCATCGAAACCCCCGGCATCGCGGAAGAATTCTCGGTGGTGGGAGGACTGGCGTATGTCGCCGGATACATCGACGGATACACGTCGGGCCTGCGAATCATTGACGTCTCGAAGCCCGAGCAGCTAATCGAAATCGCCGCTCTCGATTCACTCGGCCCGACGCAGGACATCGCCGTGTCGGACGGGCTGGCTTATCTCGCCGGCAGCTATAGCGGGCTGCACATCATCGACGTCTCGAATCCGGAGCGGCCCGTCGAAATAGGGGCCTTCGATCCATATTTTCATGTTCTTACCGTCACGGTGGTCAACGGGATTGCTTACCTGGGCACGCGCGACACCAACGGCGGGAGCGGAAACGGGGCGGTAATATGGGCGGTCGACGTATCGAACCCAACGGCACCCGTGCAGATCGGCGCATTCGATTTCAACTCGAGTTTTCTCCAGGTATCCGGCCCAGCTGTGGTCGACAGTTTGGTCTACGCAATCAGTTACACGGGAACGCGCGCCGCAACCCGCCTGTCGATTATCGACTTCGGGCCGGAGTATGCGCCGAAGCTTGACGTCGCGATCGACATCAAGCCGGGAAGCGACGCCGGCTCGATCAATCTCGCGAGCCGCGGCCTCATCCCAGTCGCAATCCTGGGCTCGGAAACATTCGACGTGGCGAAGGTGGATGTGACCACGCTGGCATTCGGGCCCGGCGCGGCTGCACCCTCACACGATCTCACCAGGCCGGATTCATATCAAGACCACATTCGAGATGTAAACGCTGACGGCTATACCGATCTGGTGTCTCACTATCGGACTCAGGAGGCGGGCATCTCGCGGGACGACGCAGAAGCGTGCATCACAGGAAATCTCCGGGACGGCACGCCATTCGAGGGGTGCGATGTGATCAGGCTAGTTTCGGGAAATAGGAGATCCCGGCGCTAGTTCATCGTGCCGCAGTTTCGAAGCACACCGGCGGCGGATAGATCCAAGTCGAAAGCACCCGAAGTCGCCACGACTTCGGGTGCTTCATTTCGAGCAGTGCGAAGGTTGCGCGAGCTGGATCCGAATCCAGTTGAAGCCGGTCAACGCCCGGGTTCGGTGAACGCGAGCAGTTCGTCGAGGCGTTTCTCGCCGTCTGCGCGGCCGAGTTCGATCAGTTGCTGCAGGTAGTCGGGCTGGAACATCACGAGGCTCAGGAAATCGTTGGAACGCGTCTGTTTCGTCCCGAGACCGCGGGTGAGGAAGCGGAATCCGCGCGGCAGTTGGGGCTCGTGGTCGTTGGCGAGCGCGCCGAGGTCTCGGGACGGCCGGAAGAGCAACAGCTCGACCGGGTGCAGCCCGTCGCGGCGCTCTTCGGGGATGCGCGTGAGCAGGTCGTTGATGCGTTCGAGCCGCAGTGCGTCGCCGTCGAGCAGATCGAGAAACAGCGCGTTGATCAGCGAACCGGCGATCTGGGCCGGCGGCGGATAGCCGTCGATCATGGGCGCGTTCGCGGCAGCCGCGAATCCCGGTTGGTGACGCGTCGAAATCGCAATGATCCGCCGCGCACCCAGGTGGACCGCCGGCGAGAGCGGCGCCGAGAGCCGGATGCCGCCGTCGCCGTGCCACTCTCCATCGAGCACCACGGACGGGAAGAACAGCGGCAGACTCGACGAGGCCATCACGTGCTCGACGTTCAGCTGGCAGTTGACGCCCAGGCGATGCGAACGCTTCCACGGCTCGATCTGCTCGCCCTCCACCCAGGTCACCGAGGTTCCCGCGCTGTAGCTGGAAGTCGTCACGGCGACGGCCCGGAGCCTGCCGCGCGCGAGGTTTTCCCGGATGCCGGTCAGCGCACCGCTCTGCGGCTCCGCATCGAATGCCCCGTAGAGAAAGCGGCGCAGCGGCTCGGTGTTCACCATGCCGTCCGGGCGCCCCGGAAGCTTGCGCCCGCCCGAAACCAGCTGAAGCCCCGCGCGCAGCGCCCGTCCGAACAGCGAACGCCAGTCGGTGCGGAAGACGTGATCCGCGCTCAATCCCAACCAGAGCGCGCCCAACGCGTCGGTCGCCGCGGCAAACGAACCCGGGTGGCCCGCGAGGTGCGCGGCGTTGATCGCACCCGCCGAGACCCCGGTGAGGATGTCGAGTTCGAGATCGGGCCGGTGCTTCGCGAGGGCCTGCAGCAGCCCCACCTGATAGGCGGCGCGCGCGCCACCGCCACTCATTGCGATCGCGAGTCGGCGCGGTTGGTTTGCCACATCCGAGAGGATGGAGGCCGTGTGGCGAATTCGCCAGCACCGCAGCGCCACGCTCGTCAGCGAACCCTGTGGCGAATTGCCGCGAGGCAGAACGGGGCACCGACGAGCGAGGTCCGAAACGCAGCCAAATGCCGGCGCACACCGTAGAGTGTCAAATGGCCACACCTCTACGCTGGCACGCGGATTGCTTATGGAAGTGATCGAGAATTACGCGGGCGCGAACCCGGCAGACTGCCAGGTGCCGGCCGCGGCCGGCTGCGTCCGCCGATCCAGGAGGATCGAGCATGAGGCAGCAACAAGAACCCACTTCAGCCATACGCCCCCGAGACCCGTTCTACAGCGACTTCAGCCTTTCGCGTCCAAGCCTCGTTCGCCAGTTGATGGGCGACCTCTGGGGCGACGCGCCGCGGTTTTCGAGCGCGGACCTGCCGATCCCGGCGATCGACATCGCCGAGACCGACGAGGCCTACGTGGTGACCGCCGAACTCGCGGGCTGCAAGCCCGAAGACGTCTCGGTCGAAGTCCACGAGGGCGTGCTTTCGATTCGCGGCGAAAAGAAGAGCGAGCGATCCGAGGAAACCGAGCAGGCGCGCTGGACGGAGCGCAGCTTCGGCAGCTTCCATCGCTCGTTCCGGCTCGCGCCGGACGCATCGCAGGACAAGATCGACGCGTCGTTCAAAAACGGGGTGCTGACCGTCAAGATCGAAAAGACCGCAGAGAACAAGCCGAAAGTGGTGCGAGTCAAAGCGTGACGCACCGCGGGGCCGCCACCCTCCCCAGCCCGGTGGCCCCGCCCAGTGCCCGGCCCATCGTGGAGCCGCTGCTCCGAAGCAGCGCCGCCGCGACCGCTGCGTCGAGGCCTTCCGCGTTCCCTCGCGTAGCATTTCCGCCCCGATTTCGAAGCCAGAACCAGCGAAATCCGCTTTGAATACAAAGTGTTGTGATTTTACTTGTATTTTCAAATCTCGGCGCTGAGAATGGGGCGTATTGGTACACCAGAGGAGGACTGACCGATGACCTCACGGCAATCTCAGCGATTAGCGGGACTGTTAGGACTTGCGCTCTTATTTCCAGTCAGCGCCAGCGCTCTGATCACGGTCGGCGCAATCGAAACCCCGGGTTTAGCCGAGCACGTCGCCCTGGTGGGCGATCTCGCCTACGTCGCGGATGGCACCTCGGGCCTGCGGATCGTCGACATCTCCGATCCCACGGCGCCCCATGAGGTCGGCTTCTACGACACGCTCGGCAACGCGCTCGGCGTCACGGTGGTGGGCGATATTGCGTACCTCGCAGACGGGATCAATGGCCTGCAGCTGCTCGATGTCACAGATCCGACGGCGCCGTCCGAGATCAGCAGTCTCGCCACCCCGGACCAGGCGCGCGGCCTCGATGTGGCCGATGGGTACGTCTACGTCGCCGCCGGCGTCGCCGGCTTGCGGCTGATCCGCGTGTCGAACCAAAACGGGCTCAGCGAACGCGGCGAC
>JAHEEJ010000240.1 GCA_024640705.1 Deltaproteobacteria bacterium | reverse complement strand
ATGCCTGCTATTTCCGCTACGAGACCTCGTTGGGCGACGGGGTGAGAATCGAAGGCAGCCCGGACAATCCCTACGACATGTTGATCGATTTCGATTACGGCTATTGGGCAAAGCCCGGAACCGGATTCGACTACTCGGGCGTCAACACCTTCCTGCTCGGCTGGATCGTCGAGAAGATCACCGGGATGCCGTTTCAAGACGCACTGACGCGCGAAGTCTGGATGCAGATTGGGGCAGAGGCGGACGCGACCTTCTTTGCGGGCCGCTATGGCGTGCCCCTCACGCACGGAGGGTTCACGTCCTCGCTGCGCGATCTCGCTCGCTTTGGCCTGCTGTTCACGCCGAGCTACGGGGTGGTCTCCGACCAGAAGATCATCTCGGACCGCTACCTCGAGCGCATCCTGCACGGAGGCCGGCCAGAACTCTTCGCCAATGCCCGTTTTGGCTCACCGTCGCAAAGCGATGTCCGACACAACGTCTACCAGTGGGATCTCGTCTTCGACAATGACGACTTCTACAAGGGAGGCTGGGCGGGGCAGGGCCTCTTGATCAACGCGCAGCGGGATTACGTGGCGGTCTACGCGGGCTATTTCAAGGACGCCGAACACAGCGAGGCCGATCTGCTCCCGATTCTGCGCGAAGTGCTCGAAGGCGTTTTCGGGGGCCCCTGATCGAGCGCGTGGGTTCGGTTCAGCTTTCCCCGCGGTAGACACAGCCCGTGTCGCAGGTTTCCCGTACCACCACCCGGGACAGACCGGGGATCGCCGGCGCGACCCGCTCCCAGAGCCAGCGCGAGAGATTTTCACTCGTGGGGTTTTCGAGGCCCGCGACCTCGTTCAGATAGTGGTGGTCGAGCTGGTCGAAAACGGGCTGGAACGCCCGATCCACCTCGAAGAAGTCGATCAGCATGCCCGTCTGGGCATCGGGCTCGCCCTCGATCCAGAGCTCGATCCTAAAGGAATGGCCATGTAGCCGAAAGCATTTGTGGCCTTCCGGCATCCGCGGGAGCCGGTGCGCGGCTTCGATCGTGTACTCGCGGAAGATTTCCATGGCTTCCCTCTCCTTACTGCGCTTACTGCGCCAGAGCTGGCGCAGGCGTACGGGTGGAGGGGAGGGTATCAGCCCATTCGCAGCTCTCCAGCGCAGATTCCCGCGTTCCAGTGAGAACGAAAATCTACACCTCTGCAGGCGAAGAAAAAAAATTGCAGCGACCGCTCAAGGGCCTCGGGTGTTCCCCCGATAATTGCAGTTACTACGGGCGGGTCCACATCTGAGTGGCAGTGCCGGCATAGAAGGATGGAGACAAATGGCGAATCGAATGAATTCACGACAAGGCCTCCTGCGGTTGACGGGTTGCTGCTTCGCTCTTGTGTTGGCCTGCGTGATCGCGCAGCCCGCTTCAGCTGCCGTGATGCATGCGGGAACGTTTGTGGAAAATAATCCTGGAGCGGAGAATGCGGGCGACACGTTTACCATCACCAATAACTCCACTGCGGGCGAGGACATTCTCACGGTGGTGATCGATTTGACGCTGAGTCCGAATACCGTATACGACCCGTCCGGAGGGGGCCCCACCACCTATTCCCCCTTCGCCAGCTCGGATCCATACCTTTCATCCACCATCACCGGCGGAAACACGGTGCTGACGATCCAGTTCAACGCCAACGATCTCAACCCGGGTGATACCTTCACTTTTACGATTGACGTCGACGACACAATCAACCTGGTGACTGGCGCCAACATCGCCGGCTCCACGGTACAAGCGCTCTTCGCCGGTGGTGGCGACGTCACCGTCGCGATGATCGACGGGGGTGGCAACTCTGCGAGCTGGACCTCGCCCGTACCGGAGCCGAACACGATGGCACTTCTCGGTCTGGGCCTGACGGGGCTCGCCTGGGGAGGCCGTCGCCGCCGCTAGTCCTTCGCCGTACGCACTGCCTGTTACACCCACGCAGCCCGACGCCGACCCACGGCGCTCGGGCTGTCGTGTATCCGGTGCTCGACGCTGAGTCCGAGGTTTGGTCCCTCGCGACCGCGTATTTCAGGTAGCCTCCCGGAAACCTCGCGGACGGCCGCGGGCGAGTGGTCGGCAGGGGGTGGAGGGAGCGATGGAGCCAGTGTCGAAGGGCCCGCGTCCGGGTCGTCGCGAAGGCCACGGCTGGGGGGCGTACTTCCTGCCCTACGTGGCGTTCATGCTGGTGGTTTCGCTCGGCGGCGAGCTGCCCGAAGCAATGCGCGCCTACGTGCTGCCGTTGCAGGTCGCCGCGCCGCTCGGATTCCTGCTCTTCTACTACCACAGGGGCCATTACCCGGAGTTGCGAGGCTACCCGTTCGGGCTCGGCGGCTTCGCGCTCGACTTCGCGGTTGGGATCGCGGGCGCGGCACTCTGGATGGCTCCCTACCTCTGGATCGACTCGATGCGCCCCGACGAGTCCGGTTTCGATCCGACTCTCTGGGGCGCTTCGCTGGTGCCGCTCGCGCTGTTCGTGCGCGCGCTCGGCTACGGCGTGGTGACCCCGTTGATGGAGGAGCTGTTCGTCCGCAGCTGGTTGCTTCGGTACACCGACGTCTGCGACAAGCGCGACGACTTTCGCGATGTGCCAATCGGACGCTTCCGCTGGCGCAGCTTCGCGGTGGTCGTCGTGTGGTTCGCGTTTTCCCACGTCGCCTGGGAGCGACCCGTCGCGATCGCCTGGGTGGTTCTCACGCTGCTCTGGTTCTACTACCGCAAGAACCTGATGTCGTTGGTGATTACCCACGCGGGGAGCAACCTGGGAATCCTGGCCTTCGTGATCTGGCAAGACGGCCGCTGGCTCGACGCCAACGGGAATCCGATCAGCCTCTGGTTCTTCGTCTAGTCGCGCCAGTGAATCCGCAGGCTTTGCCGGCAAGCGCGCCGCGGGTGCGCAGGCTCGGGTCGATTCAGACCGCCCCTCGGTGGCCCATGCGAACCCGTTTTGCGATCTCGGTGAGGTCGATCAGCGTCTCGCGGACCTGTTCTGCGCTGTCGGGCAGGCAGCAGCGCTTCAGCTCCCATGCCGATGCGGCGAGCAGTTCGAAGCCGAGTTCGTTCGCAACGGTTCCGAGGTCGTTTGCCTGGCGCACGAGAGATTCCAGGTCGCCCTTGAACTCGGCGTCCTGAAGGTCGTCCACGCGTCCGGCGAGGCTCACGATGAAGGCCTCGATTTCTTCGGCGACGTCGGCCGCGTCGGACCGGCTGGAGAGTATGGCGTTGCGCATCGCTGGGCTCCGCGGTCTGTATCGGAACGGCGGGGCCGGAACTGAATCGAAGTGCGGGGTCCCCAACGAAAATGGCCGCTCGACGAATGGCCGGTGGGCCGAGGCCGCCCACCGGGCGAAGGCCCCGGGTTGACAGGGTGCTTGGGAGTGGAGCAGTCTGCCGGGTGCCATGCCTTGCTTTTCGTGCAATGCGGCGATCGAGCTCGCAACCGGCGAGCGAATCGGATTTCGCGACAGCTGCGAAAAGTGCAATGCCGACCTCCACGTCTGCCTCAACTGCGCCCACTACGACAGCAACGCCTACAATCAATGCCGGGAGCCAAACGCCGAATGGGTGTCCGATCGCGAGCGAGGCAACCGCTGCGATTACTTCGTCTACGCAGATCGCTCCCGCGATTCCGCAGGCGCTGAACAAGCGCGCGCCAAACTCGACGATCTCTTCAAGAAACCCTGAATGACGGATCCGCTCAGCCGTTCGAGCCAAAGATCCGATAGGAGAGGCATGCCCGATCGCCAGACCAAGGACACCTGGAGCGTCTTCAAGATCATGGGCGAGTTCGTCGAGGGTTTCGAAACCCTCCGAACCGTCTGGCCCTCGGTGTCCGTTTTCGGCAGCGCTCGCGTGGGCCGCAACCACATCTACTACCAGGACGCCGTTCAGGTTTCGCAGGCGCTCTCGGAGGCGGGTTTTTCGATCATCACCGGCGGTGGGCCGGGCATCATGGAAGCCGCAAACCTCGGCGCGAGCCGCGGCGAGGGGCGATCGATCGGGTTGAACATCAAGCTGCCGTTCGAGCAAAAGCCCAACCGCTTCGCGGACACGGTCATCCACTTCAGTTATTTCTTCGCCCGCAAGGTGATGTTCGTGAAATACGCCTGTGGATTCGTGGTGCTTCCGGGCGGGTTCGGAACGCTCGATGAAGTCTTCGAGGCGCTGACCCTCAAGCAGACCCGCAAGATCCACGACTTCCCGGTGATCCTGTTCGGAACCGCCTACTGGGCGGGGCTGATCGATTGGATCACCGAGCAACTCCTCGCCGATCGGATGATCTCGAAGCGCGATCTCAAACTCTTCACCGTCACCGATGACGTGGAGGAGGTCGTCGAAACCATTCGCCGCCACTACAACCGGCGGCGGCGATCGGAACGCCCCTCGGACGGTCGCGAGACGCCCTAGATTGGGCGGAAGCCGCTCAGTCGGCTTCGGACTCCGTCGGCCAGCGCTCGCCAATCAGCGGGTCCAGCACACTCGCGAACCCCAGCAGGCGCCCACGGGCGCTGACTTCGTCGTTGCCATAGAGAGGGGTGCTGATTCGAATCAACGCTCCATCTGCGCGGCCGGTCGTCAGTCGGCCCACGAAGCGATCGATGTTCTGATCCCAGCCTCTGATCATGCCGGTTCGTCGGGCCGAGCGATACCAGAAGTGAACGAGTCGGCGCTCGCCGTGATATTCGACGAGATACTCGTTGACTTGCAGTTCTCCCTGGGGGTCGACGCGAAGTGTGCGCGCGGATTCGATCCCCCAACCAGCGCCGGTATAACAGCCCCGAGGCGTGTGTTCCGGCCGCCCGCCGCGCGCCGTTCCGTAATAACCGATGTAGAGCCAGACGAGCGAACCTGCGCCGTAGTAGGAGCGCTGCAAATTGAAGTCGGCGCGAAGCACCGATTCGACGGTCGACTCGAGGGGAATTGCCTCGCCCTCGTAAACGTCGATCTTCATCGGCAATGTATCGAGCGCGCTGGCATCGATTTCGAGCGTTGGCTGCATCTGCAGTGACCACGCAAAGCCGCCGACTGCGAGCAGGACAACGATGAGAATTGCGGTCGCTAGGTTGGATGGATTCATCGCAGAGACGTCAGATGGGGAGTTTCAAAAAAATCGATCGGGGCATCAGCTGGATTACGAGCGCAATCCAGCGCCAGAACCACGGCGTATAGACCACGGCCTCGCCTGCGATCATCGCGCGATGGACGCGCGCTCCAACGGTTGCCGCGGACGCGAAGATCGGCTTTTTGGGGAGGTGCGCGGTCATCGGCGTGTCGACGAAACCCGGGCGAATATCGACCACGCTCACACCGACTTCGCGCATTCGGCCGCGCAATCCCTCCATGAAGGTCGACACGGCCGCCTTGGCGGAACCGTAGACGTAATTGGTCCGGCGTCCGCGCACCCCTGCGATCGAGGTGATGACGGCGAGGCAACCGCTCTGTTGGGTTTCGAAGTACGTGGCGGCGCGAAGCAGCAGCGTGATCGGCCCCATTGCGTTGAGTGAGAATTCGAAGAGGGTCTTCAGGGGATTGGTTTCGCACTCGGCCTGATCGGGCAGCGTTCCCTGCGCGACCAGCAGGGCGTCGAGTCCACCGAGCTTCT
>JAHEEJ010000239.1 GCA_024640705.1 Deltaproteobacteria bacterium | reverse complement strand
GCACGAGCCTTGCGCTCTATCTGTGTGCTGCGCTGGCGCTGGCGCTGGGACTGCTCGCGAAGCCGATGTTGGTGACGCTTCCC
This sequence comes from Deltaproteobacteria bacterium, assembly GCA_024640705.1. Lineage (GTDB taxonomy): Bacteria > Myxococcota_A > UBA9160 > UBA9160 > SMWR01 > JACZVU01. The sequence continues at coordinate 5,534 of JAHEEJ010000239.1, read as the reverse complement.
CTGGTTTTTCTGCTGCTCGATTATTGGCCACTGGATCGAATCCGAAGGGAGGCGGAGGGGGCAGCGTCCATTCCGCGGCGCACGGCCGGCTTCTTGATTGCGGAAAAGCTGCCGCTGTTGGTGCTCTGTGTCGTTTCTAGCGGCGTGACGATGCAAGCTCAAAGTCGGGGAATTCTATCGACCGATACGCTTTCGTTGCTGCATCGCCTATCCAACGCCGTCGTCGCCTACGTGCGATATCTCGGCAAGATCGCCTGGCCCGCAGACCTCGCGATGCATTACCCACATCCCTACCTGCCCGAAATGGGCGGCCAACCGTTCGAGGCCTGGCAGATCGTGGCGGCGGCGATGCTGCTCGTCGGCGTGTCGATTCTCGCAATGCTGGCCGCACGCCGACGCTATCTGTTGGTGGGTTGGTTCTGGTTCCTGGGAACTCTCGTACCGACGATTGGCCTGGTGCAGGTGGGAAACCAGGCGCTAGCCGATCGCTACACCTACGTACCCGCAATCGGTCTGTTCATGGCGGTGTCCTGGGCGGGCTCCGAGTGGATCGCTCATTTTCGACGTTCCCATCCCGGCTCGAGCCGTGCGTTCTTGGCCGCTGTGGGGGCGGCCCTCGCGGCGCTCGCCGTGACGTCGTGGCATCAGGTCGCCTACTGGCGGGATTCGGTCTCTCTCTTCGAACACACCCTCGCCGTCATCCCGAAGAACCCGAAGATCCGTTACAACCTCGCCAACGAATATCGGTCGCGCGGCGACATGGATGCGGCGATTCGCAACTACCGCATCGCACTCGAAACCGACTCCGATTCGGTCGGTACGCTCGTCAATCTGGGAAATGCGTTGCGCTCGAAGGGCGACCTGGACGCTGCGATCGATGTGTATCAATCGGCGTTGGAGCGCGAGCCTCGAAACGCGAATGCCCATAACAGCTTGGGAACGGTTCTTCGTTTGAAGGGCAACGTCGATGACGCGATTCTCCGCTATCGCTACGCGATCGCACTCGATCCGGATTTCTATCTCGCCCACTACAACCTCGCAAATGCACTGCAATCGAAGGGTGAATTCGAAGAAGCGGTCGTCCACTACTTCGAGGCTCTGAAGGAGAACGTTCGCGACCCCAAGATTTTCAACAACCTGGGAAACGCATTTTGGAGTCTCGGCAAAAAAGAAGACGCTGAGACCGCTTACCGCGTTGCAATCGAAGCCGCTCCCAGACATTACCGCTCCCAAAACAACCTCGGCGTGTTGCTCGCGAGCCAGGGGAAGTTCGGGGAGGCGATTACCCACTACCGATTGGCGATTGCAGCGTCGCCCGATTACGCACCGGCCTACAACAACCTCGGAGATGCGCTCCGCGCGCAAGGAAATCTCGCCGAGGCCATCTTCGCATACACCGAGGCGCTTCGCGCAGATCCCGGCTTCGCAGAGGCGTCCGAAAACCTCGCGAACGCGAGAAGGGAATCAGAAGGCCCGCGCGAGTAGACGAGTCGTGCCGCCATCGCATCGATCCAGTTCGAGGCAGCCGCGTTCAGTCCAGAAGCAAAGCGAAGGCGTCCAGGAATCGGGCGACCTCGGCGGCCGATCGATCCTGTTTCGGAGTGACGATCCCAAACTGGTAGAGGCGCCGCCCAACCAGCAGCAATCGGATCTGAAGCACGCGCTCGCCGCTGGCATCGAGCACCACCAGGAAGCGGCCAGGATTTTCGCCGAGCGAAATGCTGCTCTCTTCGAGCAGTTCACCAGCGGCGGCGGTTCCCTCTCGCGCCGCATCGAGGATGGATGCGGGGCCGTTTTGTTTCAGGAACTCGCCCGGGTAATCGGAGTAGCTCACGACGTATTGGAAGCCTGCGTGATCCAGCTCGCGGGATCGCAGGGCGATCGAGCCCGCGGCGGTTTCGACCTCCTGCGTGGTCTCCGCGGGGATCGCGGGCATCCTGGTCGAGAATCGCCCCTCCTTCGAGCGGACCTCCACCCAATCGCCGGGCCCGCATGAGGCGATCAACAGGGAAACTGACAGCGCGAGGATGAATCTCATGGTGGGCCCTCGAAGAGAAGGGCAATCTGCGCGGTTGGGCAAGGGCCTCCGGTTGCGGCGGTCGACCCGAAGCCGGGTTAAGCTGAGCCTGCCATGCGGAGAAGTGCGTGCTTCAAGGGCTGACACAGCTGCTCGAGTTACAACGAGTGGACGACGAACTCGTCGCCCTCCAGACAGACTACGACGGCCTGCCCGGCCACCGAGAGCGCATCGAAGCCGAGCGCATTGCCTGCGACGAACAACTCGCAGCCGCCAAACAGGCGCTCCAGGCTGCCGAGGGCGGGATGCGTCAGGCAGAGGGCGCCCTTCAGGACCGGGAGGCGCTGCTGCAAAAGCTCGAAAGTCAGCAGTTTCAGGTCAAATCCAACGACGCCTACACGGCGCTACTGCGCGAAATGGACCAGGCCCGAGAGGCGATTTCGGAGCACGAGACCAAGATCCTCGAACATATGGACGCGATCGAACAAGCTCGCGGCCAGTTGGCGGAAATCGAAAAGCACGTGGCTGAAACTCGCTCGAGGCTGGAAGCCGAGCGGCGTGCAATCGACGCCCGCGACGAGGAATGCACCCGGGAGATTGCGCGGCTCCAGGCGCTTCGCACCGAGGTGAGCCCGGGTGTCGAGCGAGAATTGCTGGCTCGCTACGAACGCGTCGCAAAACGGCGCAGACCTTCGGTGATCCTGGTCAAAGAGGAGCGTTGCGGAGGCTGTCGAGTCGGGATTCCTCCTCAATCTTTCATCGAAATCCTCCGGGCCGAGTCGATCGTCACGTGCGGCAACTGTTCCCGGATCCTGATCCACGCCGATAAATTGGAGCCGCCGGCTGGATCGTGAGTTGCCGATAAGAAAATCGGTAGTAAAACGACGGTTTATCCCCGTAGCTGCGCATCCGTTGCAGGTTCCGGGTAGCGCTCGCGAAAATGCTGGAAAGCGTTTATAAATCAAACAGTTACGAGATTGTTCCGACGAGCGTGCGAGCCCCGGTCGGGCATGGCGCTCTGCTATAATTGGGCTAAATCGCGGGCGCGGATCTGGCCGTGTCCCCCTCCAGCGACGGACTATGAAAAGAATCGATCGGTATTGGGATTGTTTGGATCAGGCGATGGAAGCATCGCATGGCGGTCGGACCGATGAGGCGTTGGCGTGGCTCGATGAAGCACTCATCGCGCACCCCGACGGCGCGGAAGCCCACAACGGCCGCGGCGAAATCCTCTGGGACAACGGCAAGATCGACGAGGCCCTCCACGAGTTTTCGCGCTCGCTGAGCGCCGATCCCAAATTCACGACCGCGCACCTGAATCGGATCGAACTCCTGGTGGAGGACCTCGGCGAGTTCGAGCAGGCGGTTGCTCTCACGGATGAACTCCTGTCCGGCGATCCCGCTTTCCCGCGCCTCGATCGCACCACGCAGGCCGAGATCCATTACCTGAAGGCCAAGGCGGTTTTTTATCTCGACGACCTCGAGGGCGCGCTCTTTCTGGTCCGACGCGGCCTGAAGACGTCGGGCGAAGTTTCGATCTACCGCGCCTTCGAAGGGCAGATCCTGTTCGAATTGGGCCGCTTCAGCGAGGCCCGACGGTCTCTCCTGTCGGCGACGGCGCTCGACTCCGAGTCGAGCCACGCCTTCTACCACCTCGCGCTGGTGCATGAGAGGTTGGAAGAGGACGAGCTCGCCGAGGCGTGCTTCGACCGCGCGAACGCGCTGGATCCCGATCATTACCCCCTGCCGGCCCGGGTCGACGACGCGTTCTTTCGCGGCGTCGTGATCGAAGCCCTCGACAACCTGCCGCGCTCGATTCGGGAATACATCGCCGATGTTCCGATCTCGGTGGAGGATTACCCCTCGGAAGAGATGATCGCCGAGCAGAACGTGTCGCCCCAGGTTCTCGGCCTCTACATCGGTGTGCCGCGAACCGAGGCCGAATCGGTGCAACACGATGGGGATTTCACGCGCGTGATCCTGTTCAAGAAGAACGTCGAGAAGATCTGCCGCGATCGCGACGATCTGATCGAGCAGATCCAGATCACGGTTCGCCACGAAGTAGGGCACCACCTCGGCCTCAGCGAAGAGGATCTCGAGCGACTGGGGCTCGCGTAAGCGATCTCGAACGCCCGGTGTTTCCCGCCACCCACCCGGTTTGACGGACCGAATCCTTCCGAACAGGATCGCGCTCCGTCCACTAGAATGACCGGATGTCCTCCCTGGTCGGCGAACTCGAATCCATCGTGGGTCCCGCCGGCTGCCTTCACCGCCCCGAGGAGTTGCTCGTCTACGAATGTGACGGCTTGACGCTGCACTCGGGAAAGCCCAGCGCGGTCGTGCTTCCTCGCAGCCGGGACGAAGTCTGCGGTGTCGTGTCGATCTGCCGCAGCCACGGCGTGCCGTTCGTGCCCAGGGGTGCGGGCACCGGACTCTCGGGCGGCGCGATTGCGAACGATGGGGCGGTGATCATCGAGTGCTCCCGAATGAATCGGATCCTGGAGGTCAACGCCGAGGACCGCTACGCAATCGTCGAGCCCGGCGTGGTCAATGCGGATCTCTCCAAGCGGACCCTCGAGCACGGTCTCTTCTACGCGCCGGATCCGTCCAGTCAGCTGGTTTGTACGATCGGCGGTAATGTCGCCGAAAACTCTGGCGGCCCACACACACTGAAGTACGGAACGACGACCAATCACGTTCTCGCGATCGAACTCGTATTGCCGGATGCGAGCGTGGTTCAGCTCGGATCGCCGAGCGGTTTCACGCCGGGTTACAACCTCGTTGGGGCCGTCGTTGGCAGCGAGGGCACGCTCGGAATCGTGACGCAGGCAACGGTTCGGCTCGAGCCGATCCCCGAGCGCATCGAGACCCTGCTGGTGAGCTTTCCCGATGTGGTGACCGCGTGTCGCGCGGTCGGTGGGATCATCGAGTCGGGGCTCACTCCCGCGGCGCTCGAAATCATCGACCGCCGCACGATTGCGGCCGTCGAGGCCAGCGTCTATGCGGCGGGACTTCCCGCCGACGCCGGGGCCGTGCTGATCGTCGAACTCGACGGCGCGGCGATCGCACTGCCCTCCCAGGTGGATCGCGTCAAACGGATCAGCACGCGCGAGGGAGCCACGCAGGTGGAGGTGGCGGCAGACGAGTCCGAGCGTCAGCGCTTCTGGCGCGCCCGAAAGGGTGCCTTTGGTGCGATGGGGCGCCTGGCGCCGGACCTCTACGTTCACGACGCGGTGGTTCCGCGCAGCAAGTTGCCCGAGGTTCTCGACGAGATCTGCGCCATTGGCGACCGCTACGAGTTGACGCTCTCGAACGTGTTCCACGCCGGGGACGGCAACCTCCACCCGAACATTTCTTTCGATCGCCGCGACCCCGACGTGCTCGAGCGCGTGGTCGCCGCCGGCTCGGAAATCCTCGAGTGTTGTGTCCGAGCCGGTGGTGTCATCACGGGCGAACACGGCGTCGGCAACGAAAAGCGCGAATTTCTGCATCTCGTCTTCAGCGAAGCAGATATGGA
>JAHEEJ010000238.1 GCA_024640705.1 Deltaproteobacteria bacterium | reverse complement strand
TGCGCGTACCGATCTCGAGCGCCTGCTTGAGACCCGACACCAGCTTCCCTTCACCGCTCGCGGACGCGAGCAGATCGCTCAACGAGCCGCCCGAGCCAGCGCACGCAACCAACCACGCGGAAGCGATCACAACAACGAGCCAGCGGTGCTCATTCGCGCATCGCATCGGATAACGCTTCATCTTGTTTTCTCCATTGGACAATTGCGTAGGATTCAACGCGATCGACCCGGACAGTTTCGCCGGCACATTCTAATCGACCGAATCCAGCCCAGGCAGCCGCGGCGACATACCCGGCTCGGATTTTGCGTCGGTCGAAAAGCCTCCGCGCTTTTCGTGCTTGTAGACCTCTCGAACGAGTTCGCGAATCTGGGAGGCGGCGCGATCTTGTTCAGCGAGGGCCTCGGCCATCTGGGCCACCATCTCCTGATACTGGGCGCCGGCTTTGGTGTTGGAGGACTTGTACGGAAATCCGTGGGTCAGCTGACCGAATGCATCCTGCAGCCGGGTGCGGATCTGGATCTCGCACACCATCGTACGCGGGGTGAGCTCCTGGGAGCCTTCACCTCTGGTGACACTGTCATAGGTGAAATCCGCCATCAGGTGGATCGATCGGTAGCCCGAGGGTTTGGCGTTGGCGATGAAATCCTCGGTCTCGTCGAAGTGGACGTGAAAGCCGTGTGATTGTTCGATCATCTTCCGAATGCCGTAACAATCGTTGACGAACCAGCAAACCACCCGGGCGCCGATCAGGTCCCGGATGATGTCGGTCGGGTAATAGAATTCGGGCCAACCCAGCCGTTCGAGCTTGTCGATGAAACTCGTCAACGGTTTGACGCGAGTAACCACTTCGAGTGCTTCGCGCGGCAACTGGTTGTTGAGCGTGTAGGCAATGCACAACTGGTTGAGCTTGACCTCGACCAGCCTGCACAGGTTTTCAACCTCGGAGCCGTAGCGCAGGTAGAAGCGATTGGCCCTCCGCGCCAGATTTTCACGGTGACTGGATTTCATCTGCGATCCATCTCGAACTCCGCTCTCCCATTTGGGTTCGGCACATCCAGTCCAGGTGAGGCATAGGATAGGACTCCTTCCTCGACACAAAAGGGGCCCGCTTGGACAGGCGGAGCGCCTCGGATGCGTCAACGGCTATTGCAGCGACCGACGAGATCGGGAAAGATGGGCCCCTCGTTTTCGCCGGCGGCTGAGCGGCGAGCGACCATTCTCATTCAATAGGAGACGAACCATGCCGGAGATTTCCATTCAGAAGCAGTGCCTCGGACTGACCAATCTGGAGGGCGCGGAGTCCTTCGGCGTTCCCATCGGCGACCTTCCCGTGCAGACCGATGCCGGTTTCTTTTCGGAAGGAAATCTCACCGCGGGCACCTGGGAATGCGGCCCCGGCAAGCTCCAACTCGACCTCGAGATCACGGAATTTTGTCATCTCTTGAAGGGCCACTGGATCCTGACCTCGGAGTCTGGGAAGGTCACGGAGATCCGAGCCGGTGACAGCTGGGTCTTCCCCAAGGGCTGGAAGGGCACGAGCGAAGTCGTCGAAACCGTCCGCAAGGTCTACATGATCATCGAGTGAGGCGAGCCGGGGGCGAACGGTTCGCGGGTCTGGGATAAGCTAGGCGCATTCCATACCGCAGGAGGGATGCAGGCGATGAGATTCGCTGCGCGAATGTTTTTCGGATCAATCCTGGTTTCGGTCATCACACTGGCGTCTGCTGCTGCCGCCACCGATGAATCCCCGTCGTGCAAATCCGGCCCGTATGTGGTCAAGATCCACGCTGAGTGGTGCGGCAGCTGCAAGGCGATCGCGCCGACCTGGGAGCAACTCCGAGCAGACGTGGGCGACCAGGCCACCCTCGTGACCCTGGACGTCACCGACCGGGCGGCGTTCGAAGCGTCGAAGGCCACCGCGGAAAAGCTCGGCATCGCCGACTTCTTCATCGAGCACCGTCGGCAAACCGGCACCGTCGGGGTGATCGACTGCGAGACCCACGAGACGGTTGCGATCTTGCGGGCCGAACGCGATCTGTCGAAGTACCGCGAGGCCATCGCCAAGGCGAAGCCCGCGTCCTGAGCTTCGATAGGAAGCGCTATCCGGAGCTGCTCGTTCGCATCGCGGAGAAGGCTGCGCTCAAGTGCGAACTCGCGGCCGCGTCCGAACCCGCGGCCTCGGCCCGGATCTCGTGCTCCAGCTCCCGGGCGAGTGCAAGGTTCTGGCCGAGCTGTGCGAGCAGCGCGTCGTCGTCGCAATCGCAGAGTAGATTGCGGTTCATCGCCGCCAGGAATTCGATCTCCGCATAGTCGACGAAACCGCCGGCTACCGCGCTGCCCCGCTCCGTCTCCGACCAGTCCCGGAAGAAGGACTGCATGCGGACGTTCAACTGGGCGAAACCCTGGAGGATGGGACGCACCCGGTCCATGAACGGCGGATCGACGAACTTGTTGCGGAAGAAGAGCAGCGCGATGCCCCCCCAATACATGCTGAAATCCCAGATGACCTTGGTGCTCATCACCCTTCCGCTGCCCATCAGCGGGTACTGACGGTGGTAGGTGAGCATGAAGGTGCGGGCCAGCGAGCGGAAGGACTGGTCGTAGATCGTCGCGAGTTCGTCGATGGCGCTCCCTTCGAGGTCTCGGGCGATCAGGTCGCTGCAAAATCCGTTGGCGATACCGATGAAGTCACTTCCGGGCGAGTAGAACGGGTCGACGAAGAAGCCCGCATCGCCGACCAACAGCCAACGCTCGCTGCTGTACACCTGCACGGCGTCGTGGGAAAAGTGCTTGAGTGCGCGAAAGTCCAGCTTCTGGTCGACATGGGCGCGCACGACCTCGGCGCACTGGGGTTCGTTGCGGTCGAGCCACGCCAATGCGGCTTCGAAGGTGTGGAGTTCGGCAAACGGATGCAGACGCTCGTCGGAGACGATGCCGACACTGGTTCGATTTCCGGCCAGCGGAATCAACCAGACCCAATAACCCTCGCCCATCAGATGGTTGGTCGACAAGCGGCGGGAGTGTTTGTTGCGCGCCCGCCACGCGAGATCCTCCGACCAGCTGTCGGGATCGATCGGGTGGTCGATCCGAAACCAGACCGCATTCACATCGTGGCGATTGGAACGGGCCAGGCCGAGCCGCTTCTTGAGCAGCGAAGCCCGGCCACTGGCATCTGCGAGCCATCGGCAAGCCACGTCGAACGCTTCCGTCGCGCGCTCGACGTGGACGATGTGATCCGAGCCGCCGTCGCCGAGCGCAATCTGGCTGACTTCGCAGCCGTCGACGAAGTCGATTCCAGCAGCCAGGGCCTCGCGCGCCAGCCCGGCCTCGAAGCGGCCGCGATCGATCTGGAAACTCGGAACGAACAGGAAATGACTGGGGCCGCACTCGAGCCGACTCGCAATGTCCCGATTCTCGCCGTGGCTCATGAAGAAGCGAAGCCCGAATTTGCGCAACTCGGCGTCGAGTAGATCCGAGAGTCCGAGGACTTCACTGAAGTAGTGGCTGCCGACTTCGACCGACGATTCGCCGACCTTGTGCGCGGCCTCCGGCGGCGGATGCGGGTTGCGTTCCGCGACGAGAATGCGGATCTTGGGCTTCCTCTTCTGGAGTTGGAGTGCGAGGCACAGGCCGGCGAGCCCTCCGCCCACAATCACGACATCGTATCGGTCGCGAATGCCCACGCTCCTAACCCAGTCCGCCATTGACGGAGATCACCTGTCCGGTGATGTAGGACGCTTCGGCCGAGAACAGGAAGCCGACCGCGGCGGCGACTTCTTCGGGCTTCCCCATCCGCTGCATCGGAATCCAGCGCGAGATTTCTTCGACGGGGAGCCCCTCGGTCATTTCCGTTTCGATCAATCCCGGAGCGACGCTGTTGACCGTGATGCTGCGCTTGGCGAGTTCGAGCGCAAGCGAGCGCGTGGCCCCGATCAGGCCCGACTTGGAAGCGCTGTAGTTGACCTGTCCGCGATTTCCCATCACGCCCGAGGCCGACGCAATCGTCACGATCCTGCCGCCGTTGTGCGCGCGCACCATCGGCATCACCAGCGGCTGGACGACGTTGTAGAAGCCGTCGAGGTTCGTGCGGATCACACGGTCCCAGGCCTCCCCCTTCATGCCCGGAAACGGCGCGTCTTCGTGAATGCCGGCGTTGCAGACGACGCCGTAGAAGGCTCCGTTGGCCGCCAGCTCCGATTCGAGGGCGGCGGCGCAGGCCTCACGGTCGGCGACGTCGAAGGGGAGCAGCGCGGCTTCGCCGCCGAGATTTCGAATCATGGCCTGGGTGTTCTCGGCTTCTTCGCGCCGCTGGCGGTAGTTGAGCGTCACGGAAAAGCCTGCCGCCGCGAGCTCGAGGGCAATGGCGCGTCCGATGCCACGGCTCGCGCCCGTGATCAGCACTCTTCCCGCCAAGTCCGACCTCCCGGGATTCGTCGTCCTGAAGAAGAACCCCATGCTTCCACTCCCCGTTGGCGAGGTCAAATCGCCTATTCTCGGGCCGTCCCGGGGCGCCAAGGACCGCGGCAAACCATGGAGTCTGTGCCGATGAGAGTCGCGTTCGTTTCCGGTAATCGCGAGCAGCTCCCCGACGCGGTCATTCCAATCGGAATCCTCTCGGTGATCGCGAACCTGCCCCGGCGACACGAGACGATCCTCATCGACCTCTGCTTCGAGGACGCGCCGGCCGAGCTGCTCGCGCAGACGCTGGGCGCGTTCGAGCCGGACATCGTCGCGCTCGGCATGCGGAACATCCAGAACGCCGATTATTCCGGGATGTCCAACACGCTCGCGTATTACGACGAGCTGATCCGAGTGATCCGGAACACCACAGAAGCGCCCATCGCAATCGGCGGCAGCGGTTTCAGCGTGATGCCCGCCGAGCTGATGAAGCGGCTGCGGCCCGACTTCGGGATTGCCGGCGAGGCTGAGCAGGCTTTTGCCGCGCTGCTCGACCGCTTGGAGGCCGGCCTGGGCTTCGAGGGGATCGGCAACCTGCATCGGCTCGAAGGCGGCGGCGTCGTCTCGAACGGCCCGCCGTCGGGCTTTCTCGACATGAATACCTTGTTGCCTGCGGACCGCTCACGGGTCGATCCACGCTACTACGAACGCTTCGGGATCGAGTCGCTCCAGACCAAGCGCGGCTGTCCGCTGCGCTGCGATTACTGCACCTATCCCATCATCGAAGGTCGGGTCGGCCGCGTCCGGGAACCGGTGGCCGTCGTCGACGAACTCTTCGCGAGCCTCGAGCAGCAACCGGCGACGTCACACATTTTCATGGTGGACTCGGTCTTCAACCTTCCGAAGGCTCACGCCAAGGCGGTGTGCCGCGAGATGATCGCTCGGGGCGTGGAGATTCCGTGGACCTGCTACGCGAATCCGCTCGGTTTCGATCTCGAACTCGCCGAGTTGATGGCCGAGGCGGGATGCGCGGGCATGGAGGTCGGCGCCGACTCGGGCTCGGACGAGATTCTCAGTCGGCTGCGCAAGGGCTTCACTACCGAGCAGATCCGCAATCTCCACCAGATCGCCGCACAGGTGGGCATCCCGGACTGCCACACCTTCATTCTCGGCACGCCGGGAGAGACCTTCGACGACGTGCTGCGAACCCTCGACTTCATCGTCGACCTCGACCCCTTC
>JAHEEJ010000237.1 GCA_024640705.1 Deltaproteobacteria bacterium | reverse complement strand
TCGTTGCCCTTGTCGTCGGTCACGATGAAGGCGGGGAAGTCCTCGATCTCGATGCGCCAGATCGCCTCCATGCCGAGTTCCTCGTACTCCTGGATTTCGACCTTCTTGATGCTGTGGTCGGCGAGGCGCGCAGCCGGTCCGCCGATCGAGCCGAGGTAGAAACCGCCGTGCTTCTTGCAGGCGTCGCGCACCTGCGCCGAACGGTTTCCCTTGGCGAGCATCACCATGCTCCCACCGTGGCTCTGGAAGAGATCCACATACGAGTCCATCCGGCCCGCCGTCGTCGGTCCGAACGAACCCGAGGCGCGGCCCTTCGGGGTCTTTGCGGGGCCCGCGTAGTAGACCATGTGATCCTTGAAGTACTGCGGAAGATCCTCCCCCGCGTCGAGGCGCTCCTTGAGCTTGGCGTGGGCGATGTCGCGCGCGACCACCATCGGGCCACTCAGCGAGAGGCGCGTCGCCACCGGATAGCGACTGAGCTCGGCGAGGATTTCGGACATCGGCCGGCGAAGATCGATATGCACGACTTCTCCGCCGAGGTCGTCGGAAGAAACCTCGGGCAGGTACTTGGCGGGGTTCTCCTCGAGCTGCTCGAGGAAGACACCATCTCGTGTGATCTTGGCGCGGATCTGCCGGTCCGCGGAGCACGACACGCCGAGGCCAACCGGGCAAGAAGCGCCGTGGCGCGGCAGGCGGATCACGCGCACGTCGTGCGCGAAGTACTTGCCGCCAAATTGAGCGCCGATCCCCGTCTCGTTACAGAGCCGATGAATCTCTTCTTCGAGAGCGGCGTCGCGGAACGCGCGGCCGCCTTCGTTGCCCGACGTCGGAAGCTGATCGTAGTAGCGCGCGCTCGCGAGCTTGACGGTCTTGAGCGTGAGTTCCGCCGAAGTGCCGCCGACCACGAGTGCCAGGTGGTAGGGCGGGCACGCCGATGTTCCGAGTGTGCGGATCTTTTCGGCCACGAATTTCAGCAGCGATACCGGATTCAGCAGCGCCTTGGTTTCCTGATACAGGAAGGTCTTGTTCGCCGAGCCGCCGCCCTTGGCGAGGTACAGCAGCTCGTACTCGTCGCCCGGCTCCGCGTAGATTTCGATTTGCGCCGGGAGGTTGGTCCCCGTGTTCTTCTCTTTGTACATGTCGATCGGCGCGAGCTGCGAATAGCGCAGGTTCCTGCGCTGGAAGGTGTCGTAGATCCCGCGCGAGATCGCTTCGGCATCGTCGATCCCCGTGAAGACATTCTCGCCCTTGTGGCCGACGACGATCGCCGTCCCCGTGTCTTGACAGCTCGGCAGCACGCCAGCCGCTGCGATGTTTGCGTTGGTGAGCAATTCGAGTGCCACGAAGCGATCGTTCGCGGAAGCGTCCGGGTCGTCGAGGATCTTGCGCAGCTGGGCGAGGTGTCCCGGGCGCAGCAGATGCGAAACATCGTCGAGCGCCTCGGCGGAAAGCAACTGCAGCGCCTCGGCACCGACCTTCAGGATCGAGCGGCCGTCGATCTCGCTGACGGACACGTGCTTCGACGCGTCGTCGAGTCGCTTGTACGGCGTGTCGTCTTCGGTGTGCTCAAAGATGGGTTGATAGGCGAATTCGGGCATGGCGAGGGTTCTCCGTGAATCCCAGCGCCTGCTGCGCCGGGGGGGCGCTCCAAACTATATCCCATTACGGCGGAGGGAACGGTCGCCGTCGTCGATTTGGATCAGCCTCGGCGCAAGACCCGCCCCTCTCCGCTGCGCACCGTGAGGTGCTCCTGGTCGAAGAGTTCCATCAGCGGGACCGCGGTGCGGCGACTGGTTCCGATCAGCGCTTTGTAGTCGGACGTTTCGAGACGCCCGTGCTCGCGCAGCTGGGCGATGACCTTTTCGCGCAGCGCATCGACGGCGGCGCGATCGAACCAGAGGTCTCCCGGGGCGTGCACGAGCTGCTCGGCGCGAACCAGATGCGCGAGCAGATTTCGCAGCGGTTCGCCTCCGATTCCGAGCCGGGCCTCCCAATCCTTCAGTGACGGCGGTTCGAGACCCGCGCTGCGAGCTTCATCCGCGATGCGCGCCACGAGCGCCTGATCGGCCGCACTCAGCGTCGGACGGTGGTCGGGAAGCCGAACGAGATCGCCCTCGATTGCGATCAGGCTGCGATCCGCCAACCGCGAAACCACCAGCTCGACGCTGTTGCGCTCGACGTTCTCGGGCAGGCTCCCCCGCAGCGTACTCGTCGGCATGCCGGGCCGGATCGGCTCGCTGCGGTGATACGCTTCGAGCTTGGCGAGCAGGCGGCGCTCGAGGTCTTCGAGCGCGTCTCGGTAGAGCCAGCGGCCGTTTGCGCTGGCCGCAACCTCACCCTCGGCGACGAGCGCCGCCAGCAGCCCGTCGCTGGTTTCCGCATCGAGCCCGGCCTCACGGCGCAGAGCGTCGCTTTCCACGCCGCGAAAACCGCTGCGCCGAATCAGCACCACGAGTCGCTCCGCGGGCGCGCCCGCCGCGAGTTGCGCGAGGTCGCGCCGAACTTCGGGGTCGCTGCGGCGCCGATGCGGCGGCGCCACATCGAGAACGACCCCGCCGCCGATCGTGCTGCCCGCCGCGACATTGCGCGAGAACCCCCTCGCGATGAATCGATCACCCGGGGCGAGCGCGACCGCCTCGCCGTCGATGTGGAGGCGCGCGAAGCCGACTTCACCGGGCCGCAGGGGCTCGTCGCCGATGGTTGCGAGCCGTGCGCGGCGCTTCGCGGTCCCGGTCAGGAACTCGATCGCCGCCTGGTCTTCGACCGGCGCCGCGACGGGCAACCACGCGACCTCGACGTCCGCGCTGACGGTCGGCCCCAGCATCCCGGGCGCCGAGACGACCTGACCGCGTGCGACTTCATCGAGTTCGACGCCCTGGAGATTGACCGCGCAGCGCAACCCGGGCGGACAGCGCTCGACGGAAACGCCGTGGCTCTGCAAGCCGCGAATGCGGCAGCGCCGTCCCGATGGTTGGATCTCGACGGTATCGCCGACCGCAAACGAACCGCCGACGAGGGTCCCGGTCACCACGCAGCCAAAGCCCCGTGCCGAAAAAATCCGGTCGATGCTCAAGCGGGGCGGGCCCGTGCGCGACGTGCGGGGTTTCGCGGCATCGATCGCCTTGCCGATCGCGGCGCGCAGTTCCGGAATCCCCTCGCCGGTCAGTGACGAAACGGGGACCACGGGCGCATCGGCCAACGCCGTGCCGGAGAGGAATGCGCAAACCTCTTCCCGGGCGAGCGCTGCGAGATCGGCCTCGGTGGAATCGATCTTGGTCAGGGCCACGATGCCGCGGTCGATCCCGAGCAATTCACAGATTGCGACGTGTTCGCGCGTCTGGGGCATCACGCCTTCGTCGGCCGCGACAACGAGCAGCACGAGATCGATCCCCGAAGCCCCCGACACCATGGTTCGAACCAACCCTTCGTGACCGGGCACGTCGACGACACTCACGCGGCGGCCGTCTTCGAGGTCGAGGGGCGCAAATCCCAGGCTGATGGTGATCCCCCGGGCCTGCTCCTCGGGGAGCCGGTCGGTCTCGACCCCGGTGAGCGCGCGAATCAGCGCCGTCTTGCCGTGATCGATGTGACCCGCGGTGCCGAGGACGACCTTGGGGTCAGCGGGGTCCAATGCGCTCGAGTCCCAGATAGCTCTGCAGAGCCGCGGGAATCGCCACCGATCCGTCGGAGCGCTGGTGGTTCTCGAGAATCGCGACGATCGTGCGGGGCACCGCGATCGCGGTTCCGTTCAGGGTGTGGACGAACTCGTTCTTCTTGACGTCCGCGCGCCGGAAGCGCGTCTTGAGCCGCCGCGCCTGATAGTCGGTGCAGTTGGACGCGCTCGTGAGCTCGCCGTAATCGCCGCCGTCCCCGCGCATCGGCATCCAGCCTTCGATGTCGAACTTGCGGTAGGCGGGCGCGCCGAGATCACCCGCGGCGATGTCGATCACCCGATACGGAATTTCCAGCGCCTGGAGGATGCGCTCTTCGACCGCCACGATCTCGTCGTGCATCGCCGCGGAATCCTCGGGGCGGGTGATCGCGAACATCTCGACCTTGGTGAACTGGTGAACCCGATACAGGCCCTTGCTCTCGCGGCCCGCAGATCCGGCCTCGGTCCGAAAGCAATGCGAGACCCCCGACATGCGCAGCGGCAGATCGGCTTCGTCGAGCAACGTGTCGGCGTTGATTCCGCCGAGCGTGATTTCTGCGGTTCCGATCAGGTCGAGGTCCGTACCCTCGATCGAGTAGATCTGGCTTTCGCTGCCGCGCGGGCTGAACGCGAGTCCGTCGACGATCTCTTTGCGCGCGACATCGGGCGTCGTAAACGGGGCAAACCCCGCCTCCATCACGAAGTCGATCGCCATCCGCTGGAGCGCCAACTCGAGCAGCACGGCTTCGTTCTTCAAGAAGTACCACTTCTGACCGCTCACCTTGGCGCCGGCCTCGAAATCGAACAGATCGAGTTTCCCGCTGAGTGCCATGTGGTCGAGGGGTTGGAAATCAAACTTGCGGGGCTCTCCCACCCGGCGCAGCTCGTTGAAGTCCGCCTCGCCCCCCTGTGGCGAATCGGGGTGGAGAAAATTGGGGATTGCGAGCATCAGCGGCTGAAGCGCCGCCCGCTCGGCGGCGAGGCGCTTTTCGAGTTCGGCGACTTCCTCTTTCAGCTGCCGCCCTTCGGCGACGTGGGCTTCTCGCTCGGCGGGATCGAGCTTGCGCTTGCCACCGGCCTGGTGCTCGTTTCGCCGCTGGTTGAGGCCGTTGAGCTCGGTCTGGATCTCGGTCACGCGCTGATGAGCGGCGATCGCCGCGTCGACATCGACGTCAACGCGGCGGGATTTGCAACTCGCGACGATCTCGTCGCGGCGGCTTTCGAGGATTCGGGGATCGAGCATGGCCTCAGAGGGAAGCACAACGCCACGCCGGCGGGCAAGGCCCGAGGCGCAACGGTCGTCCATCGGCCGCGGAGCAAGGCCTGCCGAGCGGAACGCGAAAGTCGAGCTGAGCGGAACGCTCAGCCGCTCAGCCGCCGAAGAACATCCCTACGGATCGGCTCGCCCATTCCAGCACGTCGAGATTGCCGAATGGGGGCAGCGGCACGCGGTTTGGAAACAATCCGAGCGCGAGCACCGCGAGTGCGCAAACGACCAGAACCGCCCCCTCGCCGGTCGAGATCTCCGTCCGGTGGGCTTCGTCTTCGGGCTCCCGCATGTACATCAGCACCGGAATCCGCAGGTAGTAGTAGACGGACACCACACTCATGAGCACGCCGATGATCAGCAGCCAGATGTCGCCAGAGTCCACCGCGGCCATGAAGATCTTGAACTTACCCAGGAAGCCCGCGGTGCCGGGGATGCCGGCCAATGAGAGCATGAACAGCGCCATCACCGCGGCCAGTCCGGGGCGGGTGCGCGCGAGGCCCGCAAACGACGCGATCCGCTCGCAATCGTTGCCCCGGTTCGCGAGTGCGACCACCACCCCGAACGCGCCGAGATTCATGAACGTGTAGGCGATCAGATAGAAGATCATCGCCGAGTAACCCTCGATCGTTCCGGTCACGAGCCCGATCATCAGATAGCCGGCGTGCGCGATGCTCGAATAGGCGAGCATCCGCTTCACGTTCTCCTGAATGATCGCCAT
>JAHEEJ010000017.1 GCA_024640705.1 Deltaproteobacteria bacterium | reverse complement strand
GTCGATCCCGCGCCGCTCCGCGGCCGCCCCAAACTCGGACTCCGCACCATTTGCGGCGCCACTGAACAACACGCATTCCTCTGCCTTCATCACTACCTCCTGGGGCCTTTGGTACACGACCCGGCTGCGGGGCATCTGCCTCCGCGGCCAGATCACGCTGCCACACCATTGTCACGCGCCCGCTGCCGCGGATCAAGCCACCCCCCGTGTGGGGACGTTTCAGGGGGCGGCGGCCGGTTGGCCGATGTGGTTGTCCAGGAATGAGCCGATCCGGTCGAGCATGTCGACGCGGTAGCCGTTGCGCCAGATCTGATGCTCGACATCTTCATACTCGACGTACTCAACCGGCTTCTTGGCGCGCTTGAGTGCCTTCTCCATCTTCTTGCTGTGGTCGATCGGAACGTTGATGTCCTTGTCGCCGTGGAATAGGAGCACGGGGGCTTGAATTTCGGAGGCGCGGTTGACCGGCGACCCCCGATTGACCACGTCTGAATCTCGGCCGATTCGCTGCTGCGCTTCCTTTCGGTTCGTGAAAGCACGAGCATCGTCGAGCTTCATCTGAAGATCGGTTACGCCCGCAATGCTCACGAGGCAGCGGTAACGATCGGGCTCCTCGGCCCCACTCATGAGAGCCGCGTAGCCCCCATAGCTCCACCCGACGGCGCAGATCCGGCTCGGATCTGCGATTCCTTGTTTCACGAGATATGCCGCGCCATCCGTTAGATCGTCGACCACGGTGCGCCACTCGCGATATCCACCTTCTCCCGCCCAACCCTCTCCGTAACCTCCCGATCCGCGGTAGTTGCTCTGCAAGACCGCGAATCCCTTCGCAGCCATGAACTGCGGGAGCCACTCGAACCCCCAATAGTCTCGGCTTTCCGGACCGCCGTGGGGATAAATCACGGTCGGGAACGGACCGGCCCCTCCAACCGGTAGCGTCAGATACGCTGGGATTCCCGTTCCGTCGCGCGCCGGGTAGTGGATGGATTTGACCGGGGAGAGCGGTCGCGACTCGAGCAACGGATTTCGCGGAGAGATCGCCAGCAACTGACTTTGCGTGACGTCGAAACGGTAGAAGTTGCCGGGATCGCGATCACTCCCAACGAACACGAGGTAGAAGCGGCGATCCCAGCTCTCGTCGATCACCGACACGACCTTGTCTGCGAAAAACGCCGACAACGTATCGGTAACTTCCGCTGCGGCTCGATCGAAGAAATGCAGATGCGGGCGGTCCGTCGAATACCCAACCGCGGCGGTGCGCCCGAACTTTCCGATCTTGAGGACATCCTCGATGTCGACCTCCGGGTGCGAAAAGATGAGTTCGTCCTCTTTTTCCCCTTTCAGATCCACCGACCACAAGGCCACTCGTCCATCCTGCGGTTTGAGGACGAGCAATTGATCGGGATCCTCCCCGAAACCGATCGGGTCGTAGACGTGGTGAGCGTCGGTTCGCTTCCACTCGTCGAGTTCGCGCCATTTGCTCTCACCCGAACGCCGATAGCGCCAGCGGTTTTCGTTTTTTCCCGCGTCGAAGAAGAGGCGCGCAGATCCGCGCCCATCGGTGCGCCAGCCGCCGCTTCCGAGCAATTTCTCGATCGCACTGCCCATTCCGCCCGAATAGATGTCGAGGGACCTGAGCACGACACCTTTATCGACCGCCTGTGGCACCAGGACGCGTCTCGAATCATCGACCAGCCAATCGGTGACGGCATCCTGGAACTGCTCGGCGCCCAACTTGTGCTGCAAGAGCACCCTCATGTCGGAACCATCCGCGTTGACGGCGACGAGGCGCGTTACCCCGTACAGCGTCCAGCCTCCGGTGATCGCAGCAAATCCACACAGCAACCGTCCATTGTTGGCCCATTTGCACCATTGGAGGTCGAAACCATCCGGCGTGCTCGCCAGCGCGAGATTGGCCTTCCCGTGCTCGAGGTCCAGAGTGACCAGGATTGGCAGATCGTCGGAATGCATCTGCAGGAACGACACCTTCGAACCATCCGGCGACATGTGAACGTTCCAGAGCTCGGGTATCGTGCCGAACTCTACGGCCAGAGGATCTGGTGACGCTGCGCTCGAAGTGACCACGGAGACACACAAGAGCGCACTCGAGAGCAACGCCCGGATCGCCAGAGCGTCCGGCCTTTGCGCGTTCGGTTTCATCACACCCAGAACCGACCTTCTACCGCGCAGGGTCACTTCAAATTCCCCGTCTATCCGACGATTTTGAATTTCCGCGCATGCAGCATATCAAACACCAGCACCTGTAGACATGATTTTCTGCTCTGCACGAGATATCCGAGCTGGGGCAAAACGTCGCACCGCGCACTGCTCCGCTTCAGCCGACGCCGACGAGCGACAGTCGGTCGCCCCAGCGAAACTGGACGGCGCGGGCGAGTTCGGGATCCGCGTGAAGCCTGGGGTCGCGTCGGATCGTCTTCAGTGCGGCCTCGCGCGCAATTGCGATCTGACGGACGTCGCGGGTCAGATCGGCGATGTGTAGATCGGGGAGGTGGCCGTGTTGGCGGGTGCCGAGAAATTCGCCGGGTCCGCGAATCTTGAGGTCCGCTTCGGCGATCGCGAAACCGTCCGTGGTGTCGAGCAGTGCGCGCAGCCGCGCTTCGCTGTCTTCGCTGGATCCGCGCGCGACGAGTGCGCAGGTTCCCGGAGCGAGGCCGCGGCCCACCCTGCCCCGCAGCTGATGGAGTTGTGCGAGGCCGAAGCGCTCCGCGTGTTCGACGATCATCAAGCTCGCGTTCGGTACGTCGACGCCCACCTCGATCACCGTCGTCGAGACGAGCACCTGGGTCTCGCCGGACGCAAAGCGCGCCATCGCGGCGTTGCGCGCAGCGGCATCGAGCTGACCGTGGACGAGATCTACTGTGAGAAGAGGAAACGCCGCGCGGATCTTCTCGGTAGATTCGCTGGCCGCACGAAGGTCGATCTTCTCGCTCTCCGCGACGAGTGGATAGACGACGTAGACCTGCTCGCCGCGCGCGGTCGCATCGCGCAGCAGCCTGGCGACCGATTCGCCCTCGCCCGCGCGAAACAAGTGGGTCGTGGTCTTCGAACGCCCAGGCGGCAGCTCATCGATCACGGATAAATCGAGATCGCCGTAGAGGGTCAGCGCGAGCGTGCGCGGAATCGGCGTCGCGGTCATCACGAGCGTGTGGGGCGGATTCCCGTGTGCGGCCTTCGCAGCGAGCGCGGCGCGCTGCGCCACCCCGAAGCGGTGCTGTTCGTCGATGACGGCGAGAGCCAGCGCGTGAAAGTCGACACTCTCCTGGATCAGCGCGTGGGTTCCGACCACGAGATCGACCTCGCCCTCGGCGAGCGCGCGACGGATCCGCGCGGCTTCATCGCTGGGGACCGACGCGGTCAGGCGCGCGATCCGCAATCCACCCGCGTCGCCGGCCGCGCGCGCGAGTGCGCGCAGCGTCGCCTCGTGCTGCTCGGCGAGCAGCTCGGTGGGCGCCATCAGCGCGCTCTGGTAGCCGTTTTCGGCGGCGGCCACCGCGGCGAGGTAGGCGACGACCGTCTTGCCGCAACCGACATCGCCCTCCAGCAGGCGATTCATCGGATGCGCGCGCCCGAGGTCCGCGAGGATCTCGCCGAGCGCGCGCTCCTGCGCGCCCGTCAGCGCAAACGGCAGCGCGCGCGCCGCGGCCGCAGTGCGCGCGCCGTGGGCGACCGGCGTGCCCGGCTCTGCGGCCCGTTGTGCGCGGCGCAGTGCGAGCCCCAACTCGAGCAGGTAGAGCTCTTCGAGCACCAGGCGCATGCGAGCCGGCGTTGCGCCCGCGGCGAGTTCCGCCGCGTCGACATCGAGCGCGGGCTGGTGGAGTTCGCGCAACGCCTCACCGGGCTCGGGCAGGCCGAACTTCGCCACGAGATCGGCGGGCAGGTGGCCCGGAACCAGATCCGAATAGCGCTCGACGGCGCTGGCGATTGCGCGCCGGAGTCCGCGCGGATGGATCCCCTCGGGCGTCGCGTATTCGGGCGTCACGCTGCGCACGTCATCGGCCGCGGCGGGTTCGCTCGACCCATCCGCCAGCACGGAGATTTCGGGGTGCGCGAGTTCCTTGTCGAAGCGGTAGCGCTTCACGTCGCCGGTAATCAACAGCAGCGCGTCTTTGCGCACCTGCTTCGAGATCGTATCGCCGCTGCGAAACCACTTCAGCGTGACGGTTCCGGTTTCATCGCCGACGAGCGCCTCGAAGACGCGCCCGCGAAAGCGACCGCGCCGCATCGAAAACGCACAGCCGAGCACCCGGGCGACGAAGGTCGCGCGGGTTCCCACTTCGAGACTCCCGACCGACTGCAGGCTGCGCCGATCGTCATAACGCACCGGCAGGTGAAAGAGCAGGTCTGCGATCGAAATCAATCCGCGCTGCGCAAGACGCTCGGCGCGCTTTGGCCCGAGCCCGGGCAGGTTCGCCGTCGAACTCGCGAGCTGCCGCTCCGACCATTCCGGCCTGGCGAACTCACGCAGCACGGCGATCGCCTCACCCATCCGCGCGACGAGATCGACCGCTTCCGTCTCCGAGAACGACGCCGCGATTCGCGTCAGGGCAGCCTTCGCATCGGTCGGAATCGCGAGTGCGGCGGCGCGCTGCGCCGCGACCGAAACCGTTCGCTCGAGGTCGCGCACGCGGTCGAGCTTCGCGAAATCGTCCCGTGCGGCGAATTCCAGCGGCCGCAAGACCGCGACGATCGCAGATTGGAACGAACTCTCGCCCACCTCGGTTACCTCACAAGCGGTCGAACCAAGGTAGCGGACAGCGCAGATCGCCGTAGGAGCAGTTTCGCTAGTCGGTCGGGTAGATCTCCTGCAGTGCCCGCACACCGATCGACTCCGCCTGCATCGCGAGGATCGCCCCCACCGAGGCACGCGCGCCCGCGACCGTCGTGCAGTAGGGGATCCCGCGCAGCAGCGCGGACCGCCGGATCGCCGCCGAGTCGCGAATCGACTTCGGCATCGAGTCGACCGTGTTGATCACGAGATCGACATCGCCGGACTCGATCCGCTCGACGACATCCGGATGGCCATGCCCCACCTTGGGCACGGGCTCGGCTGCGATCCCCAATTCGTTCAGGTAGCCGGCGGTACCCGACGTGCCGAGCACCTTGAAACCGCTCGCTACGAGATCGCGAATCGCTTCGCCGATCGGCTCGCGATCCTGCTCCTTTACGGACACCAGTACGGTCCCGCTCGTGGGCAGACTGTTGCCCGCCTGGATCTGGGATTTTGCGAACGCTCGGCCAAAGTCGGAATCGATGCCCATGACCTCGCCCGTGCTCTTCATCTCCGGGCCGAGCAGCGTATCCGCGCCCGGAAACTTCACGAACGGAAAGACGGCTTCCTTCACCGAACAGTGGCTCGGCCAGATCTCTTCGGAGAAGCCGAGCTCGTCGAGCTTGTGGCCCACCATCACGAGCGCTGCCAGCTTTGCGAGCGGGCGGCCGATCGCCTTCGAGACGAACGGGATCGTGCGCGATGCGCGGGGATTGACTTCGATCACGAAGAGTTCGTCGCCCTTTACCGCGTACTGGACGTTCATCAATCCCTTGACGCCGAGTTCCAGCGCGAGCCGGCGCGTCGATTCGAGAATTTCGTCGATCATCGGCTTCGTGAGCGAGTACGGCGGCAGCGAACACGCGCTGTCACCCGAATGGACCCCCGCCTGTTCGATGTGCTCCATGATCCCGCCGATCACGACGCGCTCGCCGTCGCTGATCGCATCGACATCGACTTCGATGGCATCCGCGAGAAATCGATCGATCAACACCGGGTGTTCGCGCGATGCGCGCACCGCGAACTTCATGTAGTTCTGAAACGATTCGACGTCGTGGACGATCTCCATCGCGCGACCCCCGAGCACGTAGGAAGGGCGCACGAGCACGGGAAAACCGAGCCGCTTCGCAATCACCTCGCCCTCTTCGGGGCTCCGGGCAACCGCGCCGGGCGGCCGCTTCAGCGAGAGTTTTTCGAGCACTGCGTCGAAGCGTTCGCGGTTTTCAGCCCGGTCGATCGCGTCGGGGGGTGTACCGAGAATCGGCGCACCAGCCTTTTCGAGCGCGATCGCGAGCGAAAGCGGTGTCTGGCCGCCGAATTGGACGATCAAACCCTCGGGTTTCTCGACCTCGACGATCGCGAGCACGTCTTCGAGCGTCAGCGGCTCGAAGTAGAGCCGATCGCTCGTGTCGTAGTCGGTCGACACCGTTTCGGGGTTACAGTTGACCATGATCGTCTCGAAGCCGGCGTCGTGCAGCGCAAAGGCCGCGTGCACGCAGCAGTAGTCGAATTCGATCCCCTGGCCGATGCGGTTGGGGCCGCCCCCGAGGATCATCACCTTGCGCGCGTCGGTGGGTCGCGATTCGCACTCCTGCTCGTAGGTCGAATACAGATACGGGGTATGGGCTTCGAATTCGGCCGCACAGGTGTCGACGCGCTTGTAGACGGGCAGCACGCCTTCGCGCACGCGCAGCGCGCGCACTTCTGCTTCGCTCTCCCCCCAGAGATCCGCCAGGCGCCGATCCGAGAAGCCATTCGCCTTCGCGTGGCGCAACCAGTGCGCGCGATCGCCCGGCTCCAGTGCCTTCAGCTCCTCTTCGAGCGCGACGATCGACCGCAGGTTTTCGAGAAACCACGGATCGATCCACGAACGCGCGTAGATCTCGTCTACCGATGCACCCCGCCGCAGGGCTTCCGCGATCGCCCAGAGCCGGCCGGGCCGCGGCGTGTCGATCTGCGCCCAGAGCGCATCCTCCCCCGCCTTCCCGTCGGGCAGTGCGGGACTCTCCAGGCCCGCGTGACCGACCTCGAGCGAGCGAATCGCCTTTTGCAGGCTCTCCTTGAAGGTTCGCCCGATCGCCATCACCTCGCCGACGGACTTCATCTGGGTCGTCAGACGATTGTCGACGCCCGGAAATTTTTCGAACGTGAAGCGCGGAATCTTCGTGACCACGTAATCGATCGACGGCTCGAAGCTCGCGGGCGTCTCACGCGTGATGTCGTTGCGAATCTCGTCGAGCGTGTACCCGACGGCGAGTTTCGCGGCGATCTTTGCGATCGGAAAACCCGTCGCCTTCGAAGCCAGCGCGGAGGAGCGTGAAACCCGCGGATTCATTTCGATCACGACGATCGCGCCATTTTCGGGATTCACGGCAAATTGGATGTTCGAGCCGCCGGTATCGACGCCGATTTCCCGGATGATCGCCACCGCGGCATCGCGCATTTCCTGGTACTCGCGATCCGTCAACGTCTGCGCGGGCGCAACCGTGATCGAATCACCCGTGTGGACCCCCATCGCGTCGAAGTTTTCGATCGAGCAGATGATCACGACGTTGTCGGCCGCGTCGCGCATGACTTCGAGCTCGTATTCCTTCCAGCCCAGCACACTCTGCTCGATCAGGCACTGGTGGCGCGGCGACTGGCGCAGCGCCCACTCGACGTGCTCATCGAACTCCTCGTCGACGTAGGCGATGCTGCCGCCAGTGCCGCCCAGCGTGAAGCTCGGCCGGATGATCGCGGGAAGCTTGGTTTCCTTCAGGATCCTTCGCGCGTCGGCGAGGCTTTCCGCGAAGCCGGAGATCGGCAGTTCCAGTCCGATGTTGCGCATCGCGACGCGGAACAGATCGCGATCCTCGGCCTTGTTGATCGATTCGAGTTGCGCGCCGATCAGGCGCACCCCGTAGCGCTCGAGCAGGCCGTGCTCGCAGAGTTCGACCGCCAGGTTGAGAGCCGTCTGCCCACCGAGGGTGGGAAGCAATGCGTCCGGCCGCTCTCGCGCGATGATCTTCTCGAGAGCCTCGAGCGTCATCGGCTCCACGTAGGTGCGATCCGCCGTCTCGGGGTCGGTCATGATCGTCGCGGGATTCGAGTTCACGAGCACGACGCGGTAACCCTCTTCGCGCAGCGCCTTGCAACCCTGCGTGCCCGAGTAGTCGAACTCGCAGGCCTGGCCGATCACGATCGGTCCCGATCCGATCACCAGGATCGTTTGAATGTCTTCGCGTTTGGGCAAGGGGGAATCCTCGGGGTCAGGTCAAGGGTATCTGGATTTCTTCGCAGTCGTGCAATGCGCAGTCCTCGGTGTCAGATCGCAGGCGCCGAGCGCCCGCTTGCGACCGCAGCGCCGGTCACCGTCTCGCCAGCCTTGTGACGCGCCACCATCTCCCGGAAGCGACCGAAGAAGTAGCCCGCATCGTGGGGCCCGGGTGACGCTTCTGGATGATATTGCACCGAAAACAGCGGCCTCTCGGTGTGCGCGAGCCCCTCGACGGTGCCGTCGTTGAGGTTGACGTGGGTGATCTCGACGGGCTCTCCCGCTTCGCGAAGCGAGTCCGCGTCCACCGCGTAACCGTGGTTCTCGGCACAGATCGCGACCTTGCCGGTCGCGAGATCCTGACCGGGTTGGTTGCCGCCGTGGTGGCCGAATTTCAATTTGATCGTCTTGCCGCCGAGGGCGAGACCGAGAATCTGATGGCCGAGGCAGATCCCGAACAGCGGCTTGCGGGCCGCGAGCTCGCGCACGGTGTCCTGCACACCCTCGACAGCGGCGGGATCCCCCGGTCCGTTGGAGAGGAAGATCGCATCGGGCTCGTACGCCAACGCTTCCTGCCAGGAAGTCCGAGCGGGAACGACCGTGACATCGAAGCCGTGCGCGACGAGCTGCCGGAGGATGTTGCGCTTCACCCCGAAGTCGTAGGCGACGACCCGATAGGCGGGGCTCGGCCGAGCTGCGCGCGGCACCTGCCCGGAAACGCCCTGCCACAGCCCCTCATTCCACACGTAGGGCTCGCTGCAGGTGACGCCTGCGACGAGGTCGCGGCCGTCGAGGCCGGGCTCCGCTTTCGCACGCGCCACCAAATCGGCTTCGTTCGAATCCGGATCCGTGCTGAGCAGGCCGACCTGCGCGCCACCGTCGCGAATTCGCCGCACGAGCGCACGGGTGTCGATCCCGAAAATGCCGGGCACGCCGTGTCGTTTCAGATACGCGTCGAGGCTTTCGCGCGAGCGCCAGTTGCTCGGCTCGAAGACTTCCTTGACCACGAAACCCCGCAGAAACGGCCGGGCCGCCTCGTCGTCTTCGGGATTCGTGCCGACGTTGCCGATCTGCGTGTAGGTCATCGCGACGATCTGGCCCGCGTAGGAGGGATCCGAGAGGATTTCCTGATAACCCGCGATGCTGGTGTTGAAGACGACTTCGCCCGCTCCGACGCTGCGCGCGCCGAACGCGTTGCCGCGAAAAACGGTTCCATCCGCAAGCACGAGCCGAGCGGGATCGGGCAACCTCCCCTTCACGGGTAGAGCACGCCGCGCTCGACGTCGTAGACGAGCCAACCTCCGACGATCGTCGCGATTGCGCGGCCCGTCAGGGTATGACCCGCCCAGGGTGAGTTGCGGCTCTTCGAATAACCCTTTGCGGGGTCGTAGGTCCAGCTTCTGTCGGGATCGAGAATTGCGACGTTTGCGGCGGCTCCGATCGCGAGGCTGCCTCCGGGGCGATCGAGGATCTTCGCGGGATTCGTAGAGAGGCGGCGCATCAGCTCGAGCGGGCTCAGTTCACCGCTGCGCACCAGATCGAGCACGACCGGAAATGCGGTCTCGAAGCCAATCAGACCCGGCGGCGCCTCCGTGAATTCGAGATCCTTCTCGTGAACCGCGTGCGGCGCGTGGTCGGTTGCGATCGCGTCGATCGTACCATCGACGAGGCCTTCGCGACACGCGCGCACGTCTGCCGCCGATCGCAGCGGCGGTGCCACCTTCGCGTTGGTGTCGTAACCGAGGAGCGCTTCGTCCGTCAGCGTGAGATGGTGGGGCGTGACTTCCGCGGTGACGTGCACACCTCGCTCACGCGCCTGCCGGATCGCCGCCACGGCTCCCTTCGTCGAAACATGCGCGACGTGGAGATGCGCGCCCGTCAACTCCGCGAGCATCAGATCGCGCGTGATCAGAACCACTTCGGCGACGGCGGGATTGCCCGGCAATCCGAGTTTCGTCGAAACCGGACCCTCGTTGACGACCCCTCCGGCGACCAGGTGGCGATCCTCGCCGTGCGTGATCACGGGCTTACCGACGGTCCGCGAGTACTCGAGGATGCGCCGCATCACACCGCCGTCCATGATCGTCTTGCCGTCGTCGCTGAACGCCACGGCACCCGCATCGACGAGCGCGGACATCTCGGTCATCTCGGTGCCCTCGAGGCCGCGAGTCGCCGCCGCGATGGGATAGACGCGCGCGGGCGAGTCCTGCTTGGCCCGGTCGATGATGTAGTCCGTCATCGCGGGGTCGTCGTTCACGGGATGGGTGTTCGCCATGCAGGCGACCGCCGCAAAACCGCCAGCCACCGCCGATCGACCCCCGGAAGCGATGTCTTCCTTGTACTCCTGACCGGGCTCGCGCAGGTGGGTGTGGAGGTCGACGAAACCCGGGGCGATCCAGGCGCCCTTCGCGTCGATCACCTCCGCATCGCTCGCGTCGAGCTTTGTGCCGACGGCCACGATCACACCGCCTTCGATCAGCACATCGCCCGGCTCGTCCCGCTCCGCGGCGGGATCGAGAATGCGTCCTCCCCGAATCCAGATTCGCTGCTGGCTCACTTTTCCTCTCCACTTCCGAGATCGACTCTGGGATCCCCTTCCTGTCGTCGACCCGAGAGCAGGTAGAGAACCGCCATCCGGACCGCGACGCCGTTGCGCACCTGATCGAGAATCACGCCGGGGCGGTGGTCGGTCAGATCGTGGGAGAGTTCGACTCCGCGATTGACCGGGCCGGGATGCATGACGATCGCATCGTCCTTCGCGAATTTCAGTTTTTCGCGGTCGATGCCGTAGGTGGCCGAATATTCGCGAACACTCGGCAGATAGGTCCCCGTAAGCCGCTCGTTCTGGATCCGCAGCGCCATCACGACGTCGACGCCGTCGATCGCCTCTCTCAGCGACGTGAAAGCCTTCACCCCGAGCGTCTCGATCGCCGCCGGAATCATCTGCGGTGGCCCGGCGACGCGAACCTCCGCGCCCATCTTGCGAAACGCGTAGATGTTCGAACGCGCGACCCGCGAGTGCAGGATGTCGCCGACGATCGCGATGGTCAGTCCGTCGATACGACCTTTTTCGCGCCGGACGGTGAGCAGATCGAGCAACGCCTGGGTGGGGTGTTCGTGCGCTCCGTCACCCGCGTTGATCACGGGTGCGGAGAGCACGTCGGCGATCTGCTTCGGAACCCCCGCAACAGCGTGGCGGACCACCACGGCATCCAGATCCATCGCCTCCAGATTGCGCGCGGTATCGAGAATGCTCTCGGCCTTCTTCAAGCTGGAGGCAGCGGCCGCGAAGTTGATCACATCGGCCGAAAGCCTCTTGCCGGCGATTTCGAAACTGGATTTGGTGCGCGTGGAGGATTCGAAGAACAGATTCACGATCGTTCGCCCGCGCAGCGTCGGCACCTTCTTGATCACGCGCCTGCCAATTTCGCGCATGTGTTCGGCGGTCTCGAGGATGCGCTCGATATCCGCTCGATCGAGGTCTTCGATTCCAAGCAAATCTCTTCCAATCACCGCGTTCCCCCCGAACTCTCGGGCTCACCGGGCATGACGACCACCTCGAGAGCCCCATCGAGATTGCCCTCCGACCCACTCATGCGAACTTCTTCATCGGGCTGGGTCGGAACATTCTTGCCCACGTAGTCCAGCTTGATGGGCAACTCACGGTGGCCGCGGTCGACCAATCCCACGACCTGCACCGAACTCGGACGGCCAAAGTCCATCAGCGCATCCATCGCCGCGCGAATCGTGCGCCCGGTCTTCAAGACATCGTCGACGAGGATCACGATGCGATCGTCTACTGCGGACGGCATCTCGGTCTCTCGCAACCGGGGACGTTCGGCCTTGATCTTGAGGTCATCGCGGTAGAGCGTCGTGTCGAGCACTCCGACGACGACGTCGACGTCGGCGATCTGCTTGAAATTGGCGGCGAGTTGGCGCGCGAGCGGCACGCCACCGTTCGGGATCGCAACCAGGTAGAGGCGCTCGAGGTTTTCGCAGCGCTCGAGGACTTCGTGCGCGATGCGCATCAGTGCGCGGCGGATCGCAACGTCGTCCATCACGACGCGCCCGCCGCTCGGCGGCTTGGGATTCAGATGAGGGTTGGGTTGCTGGGAGGTCATGACCGCACTTTCTCCGCCTCACAGGACGGAATTAAAAGAGCCCAAACGCGAGCCGGAGCATACCTCTTGAACGGCTCCAGTCAAATCAAATCGCGGATCCTCAGTTCAATGAGTCTCCGATGCGGCTCCAGCGCTTCTCGACCCTGAACCAGGTCAGCGGATTGATCACCTCCAACCAACCCCCGTTGAAGTCCCAGGACCAGTAGATGATGAAGGCCGGCCCCTTGATCTCGGCCAGGCGAACGGTTCCCCAGACCCTGCTGTCCTTGGAGTGGTCTCGATTGTCGCCGAGCATCAGATAGCGCCCTTCCTCGACCCGAATCGGCCACGAGATGGCGGCTCCGTCCGTGGTTCGCATGGGTCCGGGGTTGTACGGATCGTCGAGGGTGATGAAGGAGTGCGACCCGAGCGAAACCTCGCTCATATCGAGCAGCATCCCCTTCGGATCTTCGAAGACCACGCCGAGCGGCTCGGCCTCGATCAGCTCGCCATTGACGTAGTACTTCCCGTTGCGGAAGTCGATCTCGTCGCCCGGAATCCCGATGATGCGCTTGACGAACTCTTCGCGCGGCAATTGCGGTTGGCGATCCGCGGGAAAGGTGTCGCCCCCGCGCTTCGCGACGGTGAAGACGGCCACCTCGCCCCGCTCCGGGTCGCGAAGTCCGGGCAAGCGAATGTCGGTGAAGGGAATCTTCGGGCCGTAGATGAATTTGTTGACGAACAGATGGTCGCCGATCA
Organism: Deltaproteobacteria bacterium; assembly: GCA_024640705.1. GTDB lineage: Bacteria > Myxococcota_A > UBA9160 > UBA9160 > SMWR01 > JACZVU01. Next base: position 7,977 of record JAHEEJ010000017.1, on the reverse strand, counting down.
ACAGGGTCGGGAACATCGACCCCGAGGGGATACGGAACGGCTCGATGACGAACTGCCGCACGCAGAGCGCGATCAGCACGGCGAGCCCGAGTGTGGTGACCTGCTCCCAGAATCCACCCTCTGCGCGCCGCTCGGTGTTCTCCGCGTCGGCGTTCTTCGTTTCTTCCTTCGCCTTCAAACTCAGTCTTCTCCGATCCGGAGGGCCGCGAGAAAGGCTTCCTGCGGAATTTCCACAGACCCGACCTTCTTCATGCGTTTCTTGCCCTCTTTCTGTTTCTCGAGCAGCTTGCGCTTGCGCGTGATGTCGCCACCGTAGCACTTGGCGGTCACGTTCTTGCGCAGCGCGCGAACGGTGGTGCGCGCGACCACCCGCGTCCCGATCGAGGCCTGGATCGCAACTTCGTACATCTGGCGCGGGATGAACTCCTTGAGTTTGCGGGTGAGATCGGAGCCGCGCGCATAGGCCTTCTCGCGATGAACGATCAGGGACAGCGCATCGACCGGCTCTCCGTTGACGAGGATGTCGAGCTTGACGAGATCGGCGGGCTGATAGCCGGCGAGTTCGTAGTCGAACGAACCGTAACCGCGCGTCACGCTCTTGATCCGGTCGTGGAAATCGAGGACGACCTCGCTCAGCGGCAACTCGTAGCGCAGCTGTACCCGGGAGCGGTGGTGGACCATGTCGCGCTGGACGCCGCGACGCTCCTGGCACAACGCCAGCACCGCGCCGACATATTCTTGTGGCACGTGAATGGTCGCGAGAATCAACGGCTCTTCGATCTGCTTGACGGCATCGGGCGACGGCAGCGACGCAGGGCTCTCGATCTCGATCACCTCTCCCGTCGTGCGTACCACGCGGTAGCGGACGGTCGGAGCCGTGGTGATCAGATTCAGGTTGTACTCGCGCTCGAGGCGCTCCTGAACGATCTCGTTGTGCAGAAAGCCGAGAAAGCCACAGCGAAAGCCGAATCCGAGCGCCGCGCTCGTCTCGGGCTCGTAGTGAAGTGACGAATCGTTGAGGCAGAGTTTCTGCAGTGCGGCCTTCAGGTCCTCGTAATCCTCGGAATCCACCGGATACAGCCCCGCGAAGACCATCGGCTTGACGACTCGAAAACCCGCCAGCCTCTCCGGAGCCCGACGTGCGCTGTCGGTGAGCGTATCTCCGATCTGGACGTCCTCGAGGCTCTTGATGCCGGCGATCACCAGACCCACTTCACCCACCCCCAGAGACTCGACCTTGCGGGGGTGCGGGTCGACGAGATTGAGCATCTGGACATCGTGCTCGCTGCCGCCGGCCATCATCAGGATGCGCGAACCCTTCGCGAGTTGGCCGTCCACCACCCGCACCAACATCACCACGCCCACGTACGAATCGAACCAGGAGTCGAAGACCAGCGCCCGCAGCGGCGCACTGGGATCGCCGCGGGGCGGCGGCACATCCTTGACGATGCGCTCCAACAAATCGGGGATGCCCTTGCCTTCCTTCGCAGAAACCGGCAGCACGTCCGCGGCGTCGAGTCCGATGACCTCTTCGATCTCTTCGGCCACGCGATCCGGATCCGCGGACGGCAGGTCGATCTTGTTGACGACGGGGATGATTTCGAGGTTCGCGTCGACGGCCATGTAGGCGTTGGCGAGGGTCTGGGCTTCGATGCCCTGCGCGGCATCGACCACCAGCACGGCGCCCTCGCAAGCCTGCAGGGCCCGCGACACTTCGTACGAAAAGTCGACGTGTCCCGGTGTGTCGATCAGGTTGAGCACGTATTTCGTTCCGTCGACAGCGGTGTAATACATGCGCACGGATTGCGCCTTGATCGTGATTCCGCGCTCGCGCTCCAGATCCATCTTGTCGAGGAACTGGGCGCGCTTCTCCCGCGCATTGAGGGCATTCGTCGCATCGAGCAGACGATCGGCCAACGTGCTCTTGCCGTGGTCGATGTGAGCGATGATGCTGAAATTGCGTATGTACTGCGGATCGGTCACGGACTCGGCTCTCGGCAATTCGACGCGTCGCGTTCGGACAGGGCCTCGATGAAGTAGTCGCGCGTTCTGCGAAGACCCTCTTCGATCGAAACCTTCGGCTCCCATCCGTCCAGAACCTTCTGGGCGAGCGAAATGTCCGGTCGCCGCACCTTCGGATCGTCGGGGGGAAGCGGCATCGTCTCGATCGAACTCGCGCTGCCGGTGATCTCGATGACCTTCTCCGCCATCGCGCGCAGCGTCATCTCGTTGGGGTTTCCAATATTGACGGGGCCGACGTAGCTCGATCGGAGCAGCCGCCATAGTCCCTCGACGAGGTCGTCGACATACATGAACGATCGCGTCTGTGAACCATCTCCAAAGAGGGTGAGGTTCTCTCCTCGAATCGCCTGTCGGAAGAAGTTCGGGATCGCGCGACCGTCGTCGACCTGCATGCGCGGTCCAAAGGTGTTGAAGATCCGAACGACCCGAACGTCGACACCGTGGTGTCGGTGATAGGCCATCGTCATCGCTTCCGCGAAGCGCTTCGCCTCATCATAGACACCCCGGATCCCGATCGGGTTCACGTTGCCCCAATACGTTTCCGGCTGTGGGTTCACCTCTGGATCGCCGTAGCACTCGGATGTGCTCGCCAACAACAATCGCGCGTTCTTCTCCTTGGCGAGCCCCAGCGCCTTGTGGGTGCCGAGCGATCCCACCTTCAGGATTTCGATCGGGAGCCGCTCGAAATCCGCGGGACTCGCGGGCGACGCAAAGTGGAGGATCGCATCGAGGTCGCCATGGACGTAGAGAAAGTTGGTGACATCGTAATGCTGAAACTCGAAGCGCGGATGACCGAGAAACGGCGCGATATTGGCCATCGACCCCGTGAGCAGGTTGTCGTACGCGATGACCTCACAGCCCTCGTCGAGCAGGCGGTGACAGATGTGCGAACCGATGAAGCCCGCACCGCCGGTCACGAGGATTCGCTGCATCTCACGTTCTTCTGCCATCAGCCGATCCCTCGCTCTTCCAAGATGGGATAATCCGAGGAGGCAAGATACGCACCCACCGCATCCCGCCAGTTGCGCATCTTCACGCCCAGCGCCTCGGCCTTCGAACAATCCAGTACCGACCGCAGCGGTCTGGGGGCTTCGACCGTCAACTCATCGGTGCGAATGCGCTCTACGCTGAGGTCTTCGTAACCGGCGGCGTCCAGGCTCTCGCGCGCCAGCTCCCACCACGTCGCCACTCCGTGATTGGCGACGTGATAGATGCCCTGCGCCCCGCGCTCTACGAGGTAGCGGATCGCCTCCGCCAGGTCGTGGGCATAGGTGGGGCGTCCGTACTGATCGTCAACCACGCGCAGCGGCCCGCTCGCGTGCCCAGCGCGCTGTTCGCGGGCCTGGGCGAGGATCGACGCAATGAAATTGCGCCCCCGGCCAAAGAGCCAGCTGGTCCGCACGATCAACGAATCCGATGCAGTCGTGAGCACCTGTTCCTCCCCCGCGAGCTTGGTGCGCCCGTAGACCGAGCGTGGCCCGGGCTCGTCGTGCTCGCGGTAGGCGATCTTCGAGTCTCCGGAAAAAACGTAGTCGGTGGAAACATGCACCAGCCGGATCCCGCACTTCTCACACGCCTCGGCGAGTACCCTGGGCGCGATCGCGTTGCCCCGCTCTGCGGCTTCGGGCTCCCGCTCGCATCGATCCACCTGGGTGAATGCCGCGGCGTTGACTGCGACATCCGGCGGATTGGAGGCGAGCCCGTCGAAGAGTGTTGCAACCGCTTGCGGATCGGCGAGATCCAACTCTTCGCGATCGACCGCGGCGACGACCTCGCAGTCGGGATGCGCGGTCAGGCGCTCGACGAGCGCGTGCCCCAGCTGCCCCCGGCAACCTGCGACCAGCCATCGCGATGTCATGAGTCTTCGCCTAGCACCCAGGTCGGCAACTTCTCTGCGGCCTCGAGCCGGCGCGCCGTCTTTTCCGCCTCTGGTCGCGTCGCCACAGGACCTACCCGCACGCGCCAGCTGATCGGGTTAGCTTCTGTCGGAGCCAGGTAGACCGCGTAACCACGCGCGCGCAGAGAATCCGCGAGCTTCTTCGCGGCACTCTTTTCCGAGAATGCGCCTACCTGGACCGCGAATCCCGCCGCCGGTCGCGCCGCAGTCGTCACGGCCTTCGGCGCGGACGCAGCGCTCGATTGGGTCCTGGCGCGCTCCGGAATCGCGGCGTTGGGTATCTCGCGGAGACCCAGCGGCGGCGGAGCCGCAACACTCGGCGGTTCGGGAACCGCAGCGCCGGCCGCGAGCTCATCCACTTCGGGATCTTCCGCACCGACGCTCCACTCGACGCCCTCGGTCTGCCCGCTCAGATACCCCACCACCAACCCGGGCTCCTCCCAGGTAATGCCGGCGATGACTCCGATCGCAAATCCCGCTGCGACCACGACCGAAACCACCGCGATCGCGGCGGGCCATCCCTGCTTCCAGCTGCTCTCGCTTTTCTTCTCTGCCATTACATCTGCTCCGGCGCCGAGACGCCCAGCAACGCCAAACCGTTGGCGAGTACGACCCGCACGGCAAGCGCCAGCCCAAGGCGCGCATGGGTGAGCGCGGGGTCATCCGACAGTACCCGGTGTCGAGTGCCGTCCTGAACATAGGGATTCCAGAGCCCCGCCAACTCACGGAGATAATAGGCGACGTGATGCGGCTCGCGGCCCTCGGCTGCGCGCTCGACGACCTCGGGAAATTCGGACACCCGCTTCAAGATTTCGATCTCTTCGGGCAAAACGAGCGCAGAGGCGTCGATATGGGCCGCGTCGGGCATCGCGACACCCTGTTCCACCGCCTTGCGCTCGATCCCGTGGGTTCGCGCGTGGGCGTACTGAACGTACATGGCCGGGTTCTTCTTCCAATCGGCTTCCATCGCGAGGTCGACGTCGAAGTCGAGGTGACCATCCGCCCTGCGCTGGACCATGAAGAAGCGGAAGACGTCGGTGCCAACTGCTTCGACCAACTCGTCGATCGTCACATAGGTGGCTCGCCGGGTGCTTTGCTTCACCTGCGTACCCGCGCGTGTCAGCGTGACGAACTGGTGCATGACGATCTCGATCGAATTGGCCGGGCAGCCGAGCGCTTCGGCCGTCTTGCGCACGAACGGAAACTGGTCGCCGTGGTCGGCGCCCTGTACGTCGATCACGCTTTCGAAGCCACGCCGGAACTTGTCCAGATGATAGGCGATGTCGGGGAGCAGATAGGTCGGTTCGCCACTCGATTTGACGAGCACCCGGTCGCGATCCAGACCGAGTTCCGTCGCGCGCAGCCAGACCGCGCCTTCGAAGTCGTACACGAGATTGTGCGAACGCAACGCCTCGAGGGTTTCCTCGATCCTTCCGTCGCTGTAGAGGTTGGCCTCCCCCGCATAGACGTCGAAGGAGACCCGGATGGAATCGAGGGTCCGACGGATGTCCGCGAAGTTTCGCTCTTCGGCCGCGATTCGGAACAAACCCTCTCCGGGTTCGTCGATCAGGGATTCTCCGTGCTCCGCGCGAAGCGCCTCCGCGATGTCGGAGATGTAGGCGCCCTGGTAGCCGTCGCGGGGAAAGACGACGGGTAGGCCGTCGAGGGTCTCGGGCCACTCGGCTTCCGGATCGGCGAGCACAGCTTCGGGAGGCGGAGCGGCGCGCCCCAGCTGCTCGAGATAGCGGGCGCGCACGGACTCACCGAGAACCCGCATCTGCCGGCCGGCGTTGTTGAAGTAATACTCCCGCGTCACCCGATAGCCGCAGGCTTCGAGCAGGCGCGCGATGCAATCGCCGAGCACTCCCTGACGGCCGTGTCCCAGGGTGAGCGGGCCGGTCGGATTGGCCGAGACGAACTCGACCTGCACGCTGCGATTCGCCCCGATGTCACAATGGCCGAAGCGCGGCCCGGCCGCGAGCACTTGGGGCAGCAGTTCGTGCCAGCGGGCCCCGCTCAGCCAGATGTTGACGAATCCGGGGCCGGCGACCTCGGCGCGCTCGATCAACCCGGAGCCGACGCTGAGCTCTGCAACGATCCGCTCGGCGATCTGGCGCGGCGCCTGGCGGAGCTGTTTGGCGAGCAACATCGCGGCGTTGCACGCGAAATCACCGTGATCGGGATTGCGCGGCGCCTCCAGCGTAAACGCGGGGATCTCTTGATCGGATCCGAGGATTCGCTCGAGGGCGCCGCCGAACTCTTGTTGAAGACGTTCCTTCACGATCGGGCGAGGATCGCAGCGTGGTCTGATTTCGTCAAGGAAATCGGGGATTTGAGTCGGAAGCGCTGGGAATGCGGACGACGGTTTCACCGGCTCGCGCCCACTCGAGGTCTTCGCGAATGGCCTGTTCGATCGCGAAGGGATCGCTCTCGAGCCGGCTGACTTCGGCCTTCAGCCGCACGATCTCGGCTTCGAGCTGCGCGATTTGATCGGTTGAATTCTCGAGGGCGTCCCGGTCGCGCATCCAGGTCGAGAGGCCCGCGCCTCGATCCACGCTGATGTAGATCAGGGCCGCGACGAGTAGCGCCGGAATGATCAGCAGCCGCTTCACGCTTCCCCCCCGAGAACCGGAAGAGGGAGCTTACCGTTAGACGCTCGACTCAGCCAGCGGCGGTCTCGGCCAACAAGCGCCGGATGCGATCGACGTAGGCATCGGCATCCCATTCCTTGGGGCCCACGTATCGCTCCAAGACGACGCCATCGCGCCCGACCAGCAGCGACTCGGGAAACCGAAACGTCTGGTAGTCAGCCGTGACCGACTGCGTCGAATCCCACAAGACCGGGAAGGAGAGCCCGAGGCGCTTCACGAACGAGACCACAGCGGTCGGGTCTTCGTCCACCGAAACCGCAACCAGTTCGAAATCGGTGCCGGCGAGCGAGCGGTACAAGCGCTCCATTGCGGGCATCTCGTCTTCGCAGGGCTTGCACCAGGTCGCCCAGAAGTTGAGCAGAACGACCTTGCCGCGCAATTCATCGAGGCTCAGCGAGGAGCCGCCCAACGCGAGTGGGAGTTCGAACGCGGGTGCCGGCGTTCCGCGAGCGATGGGCGGCGGTGTGTCGGAGGCCATCGACAAGGCAAACAGCGTCGCAGCGACAACCCCTGCGCCGAGCAGCCAGATGCCCTTCCGTTCGGGCATCAGTCCGTCTTCTTTTTGCGGACCGCCTTCTTCTTTGCGGTGGCCTTTTTCTTGGTCGAGGCTTTCTTCTTGGTGGCCGTCTCCGAGTCCTTCTTGGCAGCCGCCTTCTTCTTCGACGTCTTCTTCGCGGGCTTCTTCTCGGCCTTCTTCTCGGCCTTGGCTTTCGCAGCCGTCTTCTTGGCCGTCTTCTTGGTGGTCTTGGCGCCGTCCTTCTTGGCCTTGGCCGCCTGCTTGCCGGTCTTTTCAGCCGCCTTCGTCGTGTGGCCCGCGGGCTCACCGGACTCGACCAGCTCGATGATGGACATCGCCGCCGCGTCGCCAGGTCGGATTCCGAGCTTCACGATCCGCGTGTAGCCGCCCGGCCGATCCCGATAGCGCTCGGCCAGGTCGTCAAAGACCTTCGCGGCGACTTCCCGCCGGCGAATGACGCGCAGCGCGCGCCGCCGGGCGTGCAGGTCTCCCCGCTTGCCCAACGTGATCATCTTTTCCGCGAGGCTTCGAACACCCTTGGCCTTCGCGTCGGTCGTTCGGACCCGCTCGTGCTCGAGCAGCGAGGTGACCAGATTCCGATACATCGCCGTGCGATGGGACGCCGACCGTCCGAGAGTTCCCGCCTTGACTCGATGCCGCATACTAGGCCTCGCGCTCCCGAATTCTTTCGAGTTCCTGACGATCCGGGAAACTGTCCAGCATCGTCCCCAACTCGAGTCCCATCGACGTCAGCAATTCCTTGATCTCATTGAGAGACTTCCGACCGAAATTCTTGGTCTTGAGCATCTCCGCTTCGCTCTTCTGCACCAGTTCGCCGATGTAACGGATGTTGGCGTTCTGCAGGCAGTTGGCCGACCGCACCGAAAGCT
>JAHEEJ010000236.1 GCA_024640705.1 Deltaproteobacteria bacterium | reverse complement strand
CCGTCCCGGCCAAACGCGGGGCGCAGACCGGCGAACTTGTCGATCTTGCCACGGCCGGGCTCTTCGTCGTCGTCGACCAGCATCGGCTCACCGCGACGCTGGGGGACCGCGACCGGGACGATCTCCGGCTTGAAGCGCCCTTCCTTTTGCGCCGCGAGCGCCCGGCGATAGCTGGTCGCCGCAAATTCGTCCTGGTCCTCTCGCGTGAAGCCGCACCTCTCCGCGACCAGATCGCCACAGACGCCCATGTGCATGTTGCCGTAGGGGTCCCAGAGGCCGTCGGTCACCATCGAATCGACGATTTCTGCATTGCCGAGGCGGAGCCCCGCGCGCGCCTTGGGAATGATGTAGGGCGCGTTGGTCATCGACTCCATGCCGCCCGCCACCACGACGTCGGCTTCTCCAACCATGACTTCACGCCGCGCGTACATGACGGCCTGCAGGCCCGACCCACAGACCTTGTTGACCGTCACCGCACTGGTCGAAACCGGGAAATCCGCCTTGATGACACACTGGCGGGCCGGTGCCTGGCCCATGCCTGCCGACAAGACGTTGCCCATGATGACGCTATCGACATCTTCGGGTGTCGCCCCAGCGCGCTTGACGGCTTCTCGGACGACCAGCGCTCCGAGATCCGACGCGGAAAGAGACGAGAGCGCGCCCTGGAAGCATCCGATCGGAGTCCGGGCGGCACTGGCAATCACGACATTCTGCTGGCACATGCGGTCTCTCCTGCAAAGACGGGCAAGCCGTGAGCCGGGGAGAACCGGAGAGGCGTGCCGGACGAAGACTGGCCGACCACCCTACACGATCCGAGGCCGCGGAGTCAAACCGCGGGGGGCCGGAAGAATCAGGAATAGCCTAGCGTTTTCAGCCGCTTCGGGTGCTTCGCCCAACGCGGTTCTAGCTTTACCCAAAGCTCCAGATGGACCTTGTTTCCGACCAATTGCTCGATTTCAGCGCGCGCCCGGATCCCGATTCGCTTGATGACCTGCCCCCCCTTCCCGATCACGATCTGCTTCTGGGAGCGCCGCTCGACGAGCAGGTCGGCGCGGATCCGCACGAGATCCGAGCGCTTTTCGTCATACTCGACCACCTCGACAGCGAGCGCATAGGGCAACTCCTGGCCGAGCTCTTCGAACGCCGCTTCGCGCACCAACTCGGCGGCCAGGAACCGCAGCGACCGATCGCTCAGCTGGTCCTCGGGATAGTGGGGGGGCGAAACCGGCAGCTGCGCGACGATCTCCGCGAGCAATGCTTCGACACCCTCTCCGGTCCGAGCCGAAATCTTCCGCATTTCCGGTGCGGTTGGCGGCCACTCGAGCTTCTTGCGGTTCTCGAGATCGATCTTCGTCGCGGCTGCGATCACCGGGCAATCGCGCGCGAGCAATTTTGCGTGCAGCGCGGCGTGATCCTCCCCCCAGCCCCCATAAGGGTCCACGAGCAGCAGGCCCAGATCGCAGTCTTGCGCCGCGGAATCCACCAGTTCATTGAGTGCGACGTTGAGCGGCTTTGCGCTCTCGTGCATCCCGGGCGTGTCGTAAAAGAGGATCTGGAAGTTTGGCCGGCTCAGGATTCCGAGGATCTGGCTGCGAGTCGTCTGAGGCTTGGCGGTGACGATCGCGATTTTTTCGCCGAGCAGGTGGTTGAGCAGCGTCGACTTGCCCGCATTCGGGCGGCCGAGAATCGCCACCGCCCCTGCACGATGCGGTGCGTCAGCCATCGGTGTTCGACTCCTCGTCTGCACTCTTCTCGAGCGCTGCCGCGGCGGCCCTGCGCTCAGCGAGGCGCTTCGAGCGCCCCACGCCCCGGCCCCAGACATCCGCACCGATCGAGACCTCCACCGCAAAGCGCTCATCATCGCCGTCTTCGGCGCTATCGCCGACCATCTCGTAGCGCGGCGTCTGCCGAAAGCGCGCGTGCGCCCACTCCTGGAACTCCGTCTTGGCATCCCGCCGATGGCGACCCGCATCACTCGCGAGCGCGGCACCGTAAACGCGCCGCACGAAGCCCTCGACCGGTGCGAGTCCGCCGTCCAGATAGATCGCACCGACCAATGCCTCGAAACAATTCGCGAGGATCGAATCCTTGTCGCAACCGCCCGATTGCATTTCCGTGCGACCGAGTTTGACGAAACGACCGAGTTGCAGGTTTCGGGCCTGCCTGGCGAGTGATCTCTGATTGACCAGGCCCGAGCGGGTTCGAGTCAGATCGCCTTCGTTCCACTCGGGATGCACTTCGTAGAGAATCTCCGAGATCACCAGATCGAGCACCGCATCGCCGAGAAACTCCAGGCGTTCGTTTCCGCGGCCGCCATCTTCCTCGTGGGAATAGGATGTGTGGGTGAGCGCAAGATCTAGCAAGGTGCGATCCAAAAACGCGTAACCGAGCGCAGCGTCAATCGAGGCCATCGGCGCGTCCGGGTTCGGCGTCATAGCGACTCGGCGATCCAGCCGCCGCCGAGAACGATGTCGCCGGAGTAGAATACGGCGGCCTGGCCCGGAGCAACCGAGCGCACGGGTTCATCGAAACTGACCACCGCCTGTCCATCGCTCCGCGGATCGATCGACGCGGACGCACCCACGTGCCGATGGCGCACCCGCACCGTCGCGCGAACAGCGCGATCGGGCACCACCCCCGAAACCCACGAAACCCGCTCGAGGCGCGCGCCCTTTGCATGGAGATCTTCGGCCGCGCCCACCACGACGCGATTGCGCTTGGCATCCAATCCCGCGACGTAGAGCGGTCGTTCGGCCGAAAGGCCGAGGCCCCGGCGCTGGCCCACCGTAAAGTGATGGATGCCGGGATGCAGGCCGAGTACCTGCCCCTCGCGATCGACGATCTCTCCCTCGCCGGGCAATGCATCCGGACAGATTCTTTCGACCGCACTCGCGTAATCGCCATCGGGCACGAAACAGATTTCCTGACTCTCCGGTTTGTCGGCGGTGGTCAGTCCGAGTTCACGCGCCTGCGCGCGCACGGCCTCTTTTTCGAGTTTGCCGAGTGGGAACTCGACCGCCGCCAGTTGCTGCTGGCCCAGTTCGAACAAGAAGTAGGTCTGGTCCTTCTGCCGATCGACCGCACAGCGCAAACGCAGGCGCCCGGTATCGGGGTCGACATCCACCTGAGCGTAGTGGCCCGTCGCCACCCGGTCGGCGCCAAAAACCCGGGCCCGCTCGAGCAGGTAGTCGAATTTGAAGCGCGAGTTGCACGCCACGCACGGAATCGGCGTCCGGCCCGACAGATAATCGTCCGCGAACGGGCGGATCACCTCGGCGCGAAAACGCTCCGCGTAATTCGCGACGTAGAATCGGATGCCGAGGTGGTCCGCAACGCGACGCGCATCGTCGGCATCCGAGAGCGAGCAGCAGCGCGACGCGCCACCTGCGAGGTTGAGGGTCACTCCGATGACTTCGCGGCCTTCGCGTACGAGCAGAGCCGCCGCCACCGAGGAATCGACGCCACCCGAGAGCGCGGCAACGACGCGCTCGCGCTTTTCGTTTGTGCGCTCGACTTCGCCAATCGGCCGCTGATCTGCGCTCATGCACTCACCGCCTGCCGCGCGCTTGCGACCCGATCCGGCAGGAGGCTGAGCGCGCAATCGATCTGCTCTGTGTCGTTGCCGCAGCCGACGCTGAAGCGAAGCGAGCCGCGCGCCTCTTCCGGCGAGCGGCCCATCGCGATCAGCACTCTCGACGGTTCGATCGAACCCGAATGGCACGCCGCACCCGACGATACCGCGATCCCCTCGACGTCGAGTGCTTGCAACAACAGCTCTCCCGCCGCGCCGTCGAATTCCACGTTCAAGGTATTCGGAAGCACGCGGTCGGCCGAGCCGTTGCGCCGTACACCCGGAATCTTGGCTTGAATTCCCTCCCATAGCCGGTCGCGCAGCCCCGCGTAGTCGCGCATCCGGTCAGGCAACTCCCGCTGCGCGAGGTCACAGGCCACGCCGAGCCCGACGATCGCTGCGACATTCTCCGTACCTCCGCGCCGGCCACGCTCCTGCGGCCCTCCGCGCAAGATCGATTCGAAGGCCAGGTCGCCGCGCGCGATCAGACATCCCACGCCCTTCGGCCCGTTGAACTTGTGCGCAGACAGGGACAGCAAGTCGACCGGAATCTCGCGAAGGTCGATCGGAATCTTGCCCACGGCCTGGGTCGCATCGGCGTGAATCGGGATCCCCCGCTCGCGTGCGAGTGTCGCGATGCGCTCCATCGGCTGCAGCACGCCGGTTTCGTTGTTCGCCCAGAGGATCGACACGAGCGCCGTTTCCGGCTCGATCGCGGCTTCGATCTGCGCCGGATCGAGCAGCCCTTCGGAATCGACCCCGACCCGCGTCACCCGCCAACCCGCACGCTCGAGGGCTTCGAGCGGTGCCTCGACCGAAGGATGTTCGGCGGCAGAGGTCACCAGGTGCCCTGCCGCGCCCGAACACCGCCCCAGCAGCCCGAGCAACGCCGTGTTGTTGGCCTCCGTGGCGCCGGCGGTGAACAGCACATCGTCCGATTGGACGCCGATCAGCGCTGCGACTGCTGCCCGCGCGCGGTCCACCGCAGCACGAGCCGCGCGCCCCTCCTCGTGAGCGCTCGACGGATTGCCGTGGATACCGCGCAGGACGCGGATCATCGCTTCGACGACTTCATCGCGAAGCGGCGAAGTGGCGTTGTGATCGAGGTAGACGCGCATTGATTCACCTGCGCCGGAAAGGGGTGCGACGCTAACCCTGAGCCGCTGGGGGGTCAAGCGAGGGAACCTGGGCGAGTAGCTCCGCGAGCGTCTGCGCGCCCTGCGCGTGGGAAACCGCCGCATCGAGATCCCCGAGCAACCGATCCACGATGATCGCAGCCGGCTCCTCGCCGATCGGTTCGCGGTGTCCACGCAGCGCGGTCAAAACATCGATCACGCGAATCCGAGACGAGGGTTGACCCAGCTGAAAGGCCTCTTCAGCCGTCGATTCGCCCCGCCGCGACAAGATTCCCGCGGCCTCGAGTTTGCCGAGGATCTCGCGCACGATGCGGATCGGAGACCCCAGGCGCGCCGTCAAACTGTCGGCGGTTTCCGGCGGCGCCGACTCGTCGAACGCGCGCGCGATCAGCAGCGCCGCGCGCAATGCGATCGCCTCCCGCTCGGCGGGCAGCGCCGAGGAACCGCGCAATTCCCGCCGGTACGAGGCCAGGTTTTGATGCGCGAAGGCCAGTTCGGCGCCGAACAGCACGATCGCCCAGAACACGTAGATCCAAGCCATGAGCAATGGCAATTGGGCGAACGCACCGAAGAGCGCGTGCGCGCGCGCGACACCCACGCTGTAAGTGAGATAGAAATCTTGAGCAGAGAGAATCAGCCACGCAGACACCGCGCCACCGAGTGCCGCAGACGAAAATCGCACGGATGTATTCGGCAGGAACCAGAACATCAATGCCAGGGAACCGGCCAACGTAAACCAGGGCAACTGCCGGAGCCCCAACTCGTAGACGAGCGAGAACACCTCGTACTCGAGCAGGCGCTGCACCAACCATTCGCTCTGCAGACCGGTTGCGAGCGACAAACCGGTCGCGACAAGCGGAACGACCACGAGGATGGCGAGATAGTCGGGGAAACGCCGGCCCCAGTTTCGGTGCTTCTTGACGCCCCAGATCGAGTTGAA
>JAHEEJ010000235.1 GCA_024640705.1 Deltaproteobacteria bacterium | reverse complement strand
CGATCGATGGTCGCACCGGCTCCATCTGGATCGGACCGCGGGAGATCCAGACGTCAGAGCGGGACGCCTGACGTTTCTACGGCTAGCGATTCGATCGCGTGCATTTTGGCATGAGCCAGATTCCTAGTTTCCCTGGCCTCGGTAAAGGAAGTTCGTGCCGTGAAGATCAGGAGCTTCCAAATCACCGACAACCGGTTCATCACCGAAGTCCCCGTCGAGGAGGGCTCTCCCGATTGGTTCGAGGATCCGGTTCACCGTTGGATCGATATCGAGGCCGCTGACGCAGATGAGCTGGACGCCTATCTAGCGCCCCTCAAGATCGATCCGAAGATGCTGAGAGCGCGGGTCGGTAGCGGGGCCGACTCATTCTTCGAGGCTCTCGAAAATCTATTGTTGATTCGGATTCCGACGCAAAGCGCCCAATCCGACACGGAACTCACGAACATCGTGCTTCTCTGCCTGCCCACGACGCTGCTGACGATTCATCCTGAACCCCTGCCTGCAATCGCCAGCATGGCACATCGCCTCACGGGCCGTATTCATCTGAAGGCAGCCACCACCTCGGCCCTCATCTACCAGGTGATCGGACGGCTGGCGGGCGAGAACTTCTTCGCTTTCGCGGCGTGTCGCGCGAAACACGATGCGCTCTCGAGCCAAATGATCGAGAATCCAGACAGCGTGCAGCCAGAAGATCTATTCACGCTGAGGCGGCTGATCACGAACATCGGTGATGCAAACGAGGACCATGCCTTCTGTGTCGACGTTCTTCAAAAAGTGGAGAGCGACTCGTTTTGCCCGGGTGATGAAGTCGAGCATCTAAAGGATCTCGATCGCAGCATCGAGCGCCACCAGCGCTCGATGGATCGTCTGGAAGAGAACATCAAGGATCTACACCAGCAGTTTCTGCTCACGATCCAGGAAAGGACGGGCAATCGACTGAAGATCCTGACGATCCTGTCGGCCGTATTTCTGCCGTTGACCCTGATCGCGGGCGTCTACGGCATGAACTTCGAGAACATGCCCGAACTGGGTACGCCATACGGGTATTACGCGATTCTGGGATTCATGGCGCTGGTGGGGATCGGCATGCTCGTATTCTTCTACAAGAAGGGTTGGTTCGACTGACGGCCTGGATCTTCGCCGATGCGGACCTCGGCCGGCGCACTCGGCGAGCGCTCCGCTGCGCGCGCGAAGAAAGCGCAGCGCACTTCGGGCCTCTCCCGATTCGGGTGTCTCAATGGGTCTCGAGGTGCTCGAACTTGCGCTCCAGCGGCGACACGTGCTCCGCGTACTCGCCTTTCATCAACGCCTCCTCCCATCCGCCATAGATCGGATTGGGCAGCATGTACCAACCGTCGCCCCAGCGAGCCTGATGAGAAAGAGCGATCGCGACTCGGGCCGTGTCGTCGCTGTCCTCCGGGACGTGCACGAAGTCGCGCAGGTCATCCCCGATGATCTCCAGCACCCGGAAGCGCTCTGCAACCCAGGCCCGGCGCGATGACTTGTCGATTCCCCAGCCCGGCTGCTCTTCCTGGAGCATCACCACGTCGATGTCTTTCCGGAGCGGGCAGCCGATTGCCTGTAGATTCTTGCGGGTCGGCTCCTCCATATCGCGCGATCGGTTCGAGATGAAGAAGACCGTAATCCCCATGGCCTCGGCATGACGCAGGTAATCGACCGCACCCGGCACCGCGGGGGCCGCCGCTTCCCGGACCCACGCCCGCCAGATCTCCTGCACGAAGCCCTCTCGCGCAATGATCGCGCGCGCAGCATGGCCCGTGTTGTCGAGCACGGTTTCATCGATATCGACGATGATCGCCGGCGGCAGGTCAGCGCCGCGGTCGCCCTGTTCTAACACGACATTCCAATCGGGATCGCGAAGCGCCACTCCGAGATCTTCGACGGCCATCGCATAGACCTGCCTGGCCGAGACCACGTACTCGGCGCTCGTCTGTACCCAGAGCGTGCTGTGCAGACGCTCGTCTTGATGGCGAGTGGCGCAACCGGCCGCAACCCACAAGATCGACAGCAGCATCCAAGCGCCCGCCCGACGCAGATCCCCCAAACCCAACGACGCCCCCATGAGATTTCGCACCGACTCCCTTCTACTTCGACCTCGGGTCGGAATTATAGGCAGATCACCAGCGGTACACCCGTGCTCCCCGTGCGATCCAACCGAAGCCTACCCACGCCAACTCGAGCAACAGACCGCTTCCGGGGATTGGATCGCCAGTGACGGGCCGGCCCCGGAAAGGCCCGCACGTTGGCGGCGGGCGTTCTGCGGCGCAGTTGAAGAATCGGGGAGGGGAGCGAAGGCGGGACGGGGAAGTGGGCGATCGGCGACTGAGAATCGCCGGAGCGGCCTGCCGCTCCGGCGATTCGCCGATCTGAATCTCAGTGCTTCTGGCAGACGCCGAACAGCACGAAGCCCGTTTCGTCCCCGGCGATGGCAGCGGTCATGTCACCGCTCATCTGATCGATCACCAGGCTCCAAGCCCTGCCGCCCTCGGCACCCTGGAGGATCGTCTGCCCTTCATTCACGCGAACGTTCTCGATGGCTGTCGCCTCCTCCTCGCCGTCAGAGTCCGTCCCGCTGAGTTGCTTCTTCTTGAAGTCGACGGTGATCCACTTGGGAATGTTGATCTCTTCCACCGTGACCCGTTTGCATTCGCCCGCGCCAGAGCACTCCGTCGCATCGGTTGGAACACAGCGAAGCTTCACCGAACCGTCGAAATCGGCCGCGACTGAAGCGCCCAGGGGCGCGACGAGCAGCACGACCAGCCATCCCGCGTATCTAGCTATCGATAGTTTTGTCTTCATCACCTTACCGTGTACCCCTTGCCTTCGAGACAGGCGGAAAGAGCGCGGTTGTACGCATCGCGCCCCGCGCGCTGCTGGTTGGCCCACTGTTGATCGGCCGCCTGCTGGTCACGGCGCTGGTCGTTGCGGCGCATACCGCCCACCATTCCGCCGCCGGCCGCGCCAATGGCCGCACCCTTGCCGGCGTTTCCGGCAATGGCACCGACGACAGCACCCGCGGCTGCGCCGCGTGCGGCACCGCGCACGACGCCGCCCTGCGAAGCCTGACCCGACGACGGCGGCGCACCCGACGCAGCGGCGGGATCGAAGCCGCTCTGGTTGATCGCCCAGCGATTGCACTCACCGCGATCCTGATCCTGCTGCGCCTGACTCTGGTTGTTGTTCGGAAAGATCATCAGATCCTGGGCCATCGCCGGTGCTGCAACCACCAATGCGAGTAGGACCAGAATCGATAGGCCCGTAGAATTCATCTTCCAACTCCCTTACTGATTGATCGCGCCAATTGGCGCGTCGCAACTTGCCCGTAGCGAGACAAGCTACCACGCCCCCCGGGGGCAATCAACCGAGGTCTCCGACGGGCCCACACCGCAATGTCGACGCCGGTTTCGCCACACCGCGAGAGGCCGCGGGATCTGCGTTGCGTCCGGCGAGAGTTTTGTTTCGCCGCGGTGTTCCGGATCAGGCTGCTGGCACGCTGCCAAACAGATTGCGAATACACATCGAGTTGTTCGCAGGATGCGCTTCCAGATCAATCAACCCTCCGGATCGCAACTGCAACGAGACCCGAGCTGGACTCGTCGCGAGGCGATTCGTCGAACCTGGAGCGATCGCAATCGACGACCTGGCCACAGCACGCGGCGGACCCAATGATCTCGGCAAAAAGCGCTGCCCCGGTGTGCTAAAGCTGGCTGCGGAGGTAACCACCCATGCCCCTTCCCTGGCGCCATCCCGTCCCGCACGTCGTCGCCATCTGGTTGTGCCATCTCTCGCTCGCCGCGCTGCTGGGAAGCCCTTTGCCGGCGGTTGCGACCGCCGCCGCGCCAACCGCCGCAGCCGCCTCCGCGAGTCCGCCGGTCTACGAATACGTGATCGAAAACAGCTGGTTGACGATGCCGGACGGAGTGCGGCTGTCGGTCAGTTTCGTGAAGCCGCGACCGCAAGCCGAAGGCGAGACCTTCCCCGTGCTGTTCGACTTCTACCCCTATCGCAAGGACGAGTTCCCCTCCGACTATTGGACCTACTTTGCGCGGCGCGGGTACATCACGGCGACGGCCGACATCCGCGGCGCCGGCTCCTCGGAGGGGCAACTGCCCGGCCGCGAATACTCCGAACAAGAGCTGGACGACGCCGTGGAGATCATCGATCAACTCTCCAGGCTGCCCGAGTCGAATGGCCGCGTCGGCATGTGGGGCAAGTCGTGGGGCGGCTTCAACTCCATCCAGGTGGCGATGCGACGACCACCGGCCCTCAAGGCGATCATGCCGGTGATGGCGACCGACGATTTGTTCCACGACGATGTCCATCACATGGAAGGGGCGTTTCACCTCGACCAGTTCATGCCGGTGATGGACAAGGACAACTCGCTACCGCAGGTGCCCGGCTACGCGATCGACCGCGACTACTTCAAGAACCGCTTCGATCGCTACCCCTGGCTGCTGACCTACACCAAGAACCAGCTCGACGGCCCCTTCTGGCGCAAGAACTCGCTGCGCTGGCAGTACGACAAGATCCAGATCCCCTGCTACCTGCTCGGCGGCCTGGTCGACGGTTACCGCGACAGCATCCCGCGTATGCTGGAAAACATGACGGTGCCGATCCGCGCCGCCATCGGCCCGTACAAGCACGACTGGCCGCACGACGGAATACCCGGGCCGAATTACGAATGGCGCCACGAAGCCGTGCGCTTCTGGGACCAGTGGCTCAAGGATCGCGACTCCGGCATCCTCGAAGACGAGCGGCTCGCGCTGTTCGTGCGCGAGGGACACCCGCCCGACATCGACCTGCAGACCACCCCCGGCCACTGGATTGCGACGGAATGGCCGGTCCCCGGCACTGCCTGGCGAGCCTTCTACCCGGCGGCGGATCGCGGCCTCGCCGCGAACCCCGGCTCCCCGCTCGTGGAGTCACTCCGCTACGTCCCTTCGTACGGAGTCAACACCGGACTCTGGTGGGGCGAGGCGACCGGCGACATGCGGCCGGACGATGCCGGCGCGCTGGTCTACGACGGCCCGCTTCTGCAGGAGAGTTTCGTCATCGCCGGCATGCCGCGCGTGCGGCTGAAGGTGTCGGCCGATGCGCCGCTGGCCCACTGGGTTGCCCGCCTCGAAGACGTGCAACCGGACGGCAGCGTTTCGCTCGTGGCGGGCGCGCTGCTCAATGGCTCGCAGCGCGACTCGCGCCTGGAACCGAAGGCGCTGGTACCGGGAGAAGTGTACGAACTCGCGTTCGACATGCACTTCACCACCTGGACCTTCAAGCCCGGACACCGTGTTCGGCTCGCCGTCTCGAATTCGCTGTGGCCGATGATCTGGCCGACGCCTCATCCGATGACGACGAAGCTGTACATCGACGACGCGGCGACGCGCGTCGAACTGCCGGTGATTCCCGACATCGCGTACCGCACGCCGGATTTGCTCCCGCCCGAGCCGCGGGAGCCGACTGCGACCGGGCGCTATCTCGAAAGCGTCCCCTGGCCCGCCGGCCTGTACCAATACTCGAAGGCCCTCTGGACCGGCACGACCAGCCTCGAATGGAAGGGCCACGGCCGATTCGAAAATCTCGGCAACTCGTACGACACCTGGGAGCGCAACTACTACGAAACCAACGATCTGAATCC
>JAHEEJ010000234.1 GCA_024640705.1 Deltaproteobacteria bacterium | reverse complement strand
GCCCCGTCATCGCTGATCGCGAATCGCAGCTCCTCGTTCAGCCCTCGTCGGCCTCGCGCAGCCGCGCGATCACGCTGTAATCCTCGAGCGTGCTGGTGTCGCCGACCGTCTCCTTGCCGGAGGCGATGTCGCGCAGCAGCCTGCGCATGATCTTGCCCGAGCGCGTCTTGGGCAATGCATCGGTGAATCGGATGTCGGCGGGCCTGGCGATCGCGCCGATGTGCTTTGCGACGTGTTCGCGCAGCTCCCTGGCGAGATCGTCATTGGACGTCACGCCTCCCTTCGGGGTGACGAACGCGACGATCGCGGTTCCGGTGATTTCATCGGGCCGACCCACGACGGCTGACTCGGCGACCTTGACGTTCGATACGAGGGCGCTCTCCACCTCCATGGTTCCGATCCGGTGTCCCGAGATGTTCATCACGTCGTCGATCCGGCCCATGATCCAGAAGTAACCCTTGCTGTCGCGATGGGCGCCGTCGCCCGCGAAGTAGGTGTTCTCGTACTTGCTCCAGTAGGTTTCCTTGAAGCGCTCCGGATCACCCCAGATGCCGCGCAGCATTCCGGGCCACGGTTTCTTGATGACGAGAAATCCGCCGTCTGGCGGATTCGCGGGCACACCCTCTTCGGTGTAGACGTCGGCGTCGATGCCAGGGAAGGGCAGGGTCGCGGAGCCCGGCTTGGTTTCCGTCGCGGCGGGCAGCGGCGTGATCATGATTCCGCCCGTCTCGGTCTGCCACCAGGTGTCGACGATCGGGCAGCGGCGGCCGCCAATGATCCGGTGGTACCACATCCAGGCTTCCGGGTTGATGGGTTCGCCGACCGATCCGAGCAAGCGCAGCGACGAGAGGTCGTGTTTCTGGGGATGCTCGTCGCCGAGTCTGACGAAGGTGCGGATCGCCGTCGGCGCGGTGTAGAAGATGCTCACCCGATGACGTTCGATGATGTCCCAGAAACGATCCGGGGCCGGGTGCGTCGGGACGCCCTCGTACATCAGGCTCGTCACGCCGTTCGCAAGGATTCCGTAGATCACGTAGGAGTGCCCCGTGATCCAACCGATGTCGGCAGTGCACCAATAGGTGTCGGTCTCGTTCAGGTCGAACAGCGCCTTGGCGGTCGTCGTGACGTGGGTGAGGTAGCCGCCCGTGGTGTGCAGGATCCCCTTGGGCTTTCCCGTCGTTCCGCTCGTATACAGGATGAAGAGCGGGTGCTCGGAGTCGAGTTTTGCGGGAGCGCACTTGGCGCTGGCCTCTTGCATCAGATCGTGCCACCAGTGGTCGCGCGCCGACTCCCACGCGACTTCTTCGCCTGTTCTCTTGACGACCACGACGTGCTCCACCACGTCGAGACCCGCGACGGCTTCGTCCACCGCCGGCTTCAGCGCGTGTGGTACCCCCTTCCGGTAGCCGCCGTCCGCGGTCACGACGACGTGCGCGCCCGCGTCCTCGATGCGGTCGCGCAGCGCCTCCGCAGAAAAGCCGCCGAACACCACGCTGTGGATCGCGCCGATTCGAGTGCAGGCGAGCGTCGCGATTGCGAGTTCGGGAATCATCGGCATGTAGAGCGCGATGCGATTGCCCTTCTTCACGCCGAGTCCCTTGAGGACGTTTGCGAATTTGCATACCTCGCGATGCAGTTCGCCGAAGGTCAGCACCCGCGTGTCGCCGGGCTCGCCTTCCCAGATGATCGCGGCCTTGTTGCGCCGCCAGGCATTCTCGCCAACCAGGTGTCGATCGAGGCAGTTGTAGGAGACGTTCAACTTGCCGCCGACGAACCATTTGGCAGCCGGTGGCTTCCACTGCAGGACCTTCTTCCAGGGGGTGAACCAGCTGACGTTCTCCTTGGCCATCTTCGCCCAGAAGCGTTCGGGGTTCTTCGCGCCGAGTTTGCGGTACTCGTCGACGGTTCGTTTGTTCCAGTTGGCGTTCTTCACGAACTCAGCGCTGGGTTTGAAGCTGCGCTTCTCTTTCAACAGGGATTCGATGTCAGCCATGCCGCTCCATCCTCCGGATCGGTTCCTGGGTTTCAGTCGGTCGCATTGGGTTAGCGATCCGCGACGAGCGCCTCTACGTCTTCCGGATCTGTCGCGATGGCTTCCGTCAGATTCTCGCAACCGTCTTCGGTGATCGCGATGTTGTCTTCGATGCGGACGCCGATGCCTCGGAACTCCGCGTGGGCGTCCTCGTCATCGGCCGCCAGATAGATTCCGGGCTCGACGGTGAAGACCATGCCCGGCTCGAGGGGGCGGTGATTGCCGTCCAATCCGTAATTGCCGACGTCGTGAACGTCGAGGCCGAGCCAGTGGCTCGTCTTGTGCATGTAGAAACGCCGGTAGGCCTCTTTCTCGATCAGTTCGTCGACCTCACCCGAGAGCAGCTTCAGGTCGACGAGCCCCTCTACGATGGTGCGCAACGAGGCTGCGTGAACATCGGCGAGGGTCTTGCCGGGTGCGCATTGATCGATCCCCGCACGCTGCGCGGCCAGCACCACGTCGTAGATCGCGCGGCCTGCGGCGCTGAAGCGCCCGCCGACCGGATAGGTGCGGGTCACGTCCGACGCGTATCCCTCCAGCTCGCAGCCCGCGTCGACCAGCATCATCTCGCCATCCTGGAGCTTCTCGCTGTTCGTCACGTAGTGGAGCACGGTCGCGTTGTTGCCCCCTCCGACGATCGTCGTGTAGGCAGGGCCCCTCGCGCCCAGACGCCGAAATGTGTACTCGATCACTGCCTGGACTTCGTATTCGTAGGTGCCGCCCCGCGCGAGCCTGGCGCCCGCTTCGTGGGCCTCGCGGCTGATCGCCGAGGCGCGGCGCATGATGTCGAGCTCGGCGGGTTCCTTGTGCAGGCGCATCTCATGAACGATGGAGCGGGGATCCACGATCGCGTCTGCGGGGGCGCCGACGTTGCGCGAGCGCAGGCGCATCCCATCGAGCGCGCTCGTGATTGCGCGATCGATCTCGGCGGCGTGCCCGAGTACGTGATAGATCCGCTTGGATCGCCGGACGATGTCCGGGAGTTGACCGAGAAACTCCGCTTCGGGGTAGGCTTCGTCGGCTCCGTAATCTTCGCGCGCGCCTTCCACGCCCGGTCGATAGCCGGTCCAGGTTTCCATTTCGGGGTTGCGCGGCTCGACGAACAGGCTGTACTCGGGCCCGCCATCGGTCCGCAGCAGCGCGATGGCGTTCGGGTGATCGAAGCCCGTCAGGTACCAGAAGTCGCTGTCCTGGCGAAAGGGATACTCGGTGTCGCGAGAGCGCGGAACCATGCTCGCGCCCCGGAAGATCGCAATCGCGTCGGGGCCCATCGCGTCGCGCACCCGCTTTCTTCGCTCTTCAAACATCCGCCCATCTTAACCCGCATTTCGCGCTCGGTCCCGGCGCAGCTCGGAGAGCGCAAATTTGCGGTTTTTCTACGGAATATCGCGGCAGACGACGGTCACATTCGAGCAGTAGGTTGCGCAAATGCGGTCGCCCTCGGCGACGGCGCTGTAGTAGAGGCCGCCGTCTTCGAGCTGGGGGAGCCGGGTCGAGCGAACCTGGCGCGGCGAATCGACGACGTGGACCCAACCGCTCCAGCGCGAAACGACTGCCCGCCCGTCCGCCGCCAACTCGATGTCCTGGACGAAATCCAGGGCTGGCGCAAAGGCGGCGTCCAGCAGGATGCGGCGGCCGCCCCCTGGGTCCTCCCCCGCCGCACTCACGCGCAACCACAGCTTGCGACCTTCGATCTCTGCGCGAAAGCTCGTTCCATCCGCTGCAAACGCGACAAACTGGATTTCCGGTTCGGATATCCGCCGCAGCTCTTCTCCCCGCTCGCTCAACACGTAGGCGTCGTGGCGCTGCGGATTTCCGGGAACGATCGGGAGCAGGTCCGTCGTGACCCAGATTTCAGCGCGCACCGGGTCGAAAGCGATCGTCTTCGGTGCAACTTGATAACCATCCGGCGCTCGAAGCGGAAATTCGGCGAGCAGCACTCCGTCGGCGTCGAAGGAAACGATCGAGCCACTGCCTTCGCGTTCGAAGGCACTGCCGTAGCGCGAGGCGAGCACACTGGCGTCCGGCCCGACTGCGAGTTCGTTGAGACCGGTGCCGAGTTTGGGAAGCCGAACGAAACGGCCGCTGGACACTTCTGTGTAGCCGGCGGATTCGTAGAAGGTCGTGAAGTAGATCCGCCCGTTTGGGTGAGCGAGAACGTCCCAGACACCGGATCGATCGCCACCCGCACCCACCTCCAACGGTTCGAGCATTTGCTCCCGGCGCAGATCGAAGCGGCCGATCGCGACGGGCCCCTCCGAGAGCAGATCCGCCATCGGATCGTTGCCGTGAGAGCGCATCGCAGACCAGAATGCCGCCGTGCCGAAATAGAGCACAGCGTCGCGAGCGTCCCCGTACCACGCGCAATAGCGCTCGACGGAACTCGGCGCTCGATCGACGTAGATTCGGGAATCCGCTTCGCGGCGGTTCGGGTGAAGGCAGCCGACGAACAGCAGCAGTGCGAGTGCGATCGAGGTCTCGAGGTAGTTGCCGCCGTTGCGGTGCCGCTGGAATCGAAACGCGCGGAGGAACATTGAAATTCTCAGCCGGGCAGTCGAGAGACCGCTCGGCGTGGGCTCACGACTCCTTCGGTGAAGGTGCGGCTTCCCGATTGACCTTCGCGACTTCGACCCCGAATTCTCGAACGAACCACCCCTTCAATTCAGGCAGGTCTTGAAGGTCGCTCTTCGATTTTGGATCCCGCCAGGCGATCGCCTCGAGAGCAGCGTTGGGACACAGCACGCCCGGATCGATGTTCAGAGCGACCGACTTTTCGGCGCGCCAGCGCTTGAGCTCGGTCAGGCGACGTTCGCCCTGTCGGTCGAGCCTCTTGCTGCGCCCATTGCTCGGCAGCTTCGGGATCGGTCCGTGTTCGGTCTTCTTGCCCTCGCGCACGGCCGCCATCAACTCCCGCCCCATCCTTCGTTGAATCAGGTCGGTGATCCCCGTGATCTCCCGGAGATCCGCTTGTTTGCGGGGCTGCCTTTCGGCGATCTCGAGCAGCGTGCGGTTGCCGAGCACCTTGAAGGCCGGCCGGTCGAGTTCCCGCGCCCGTTTGTCTCGCAGGAGGAAGAGCTCGCGGAGAATCGAGAGGCTCTTCGAGGGGAGCCGGCGTGCGCCCTTGATCCGCAGGTAGCCGAGCTTGTCGAATTCGCGCTCGGGCCACTTGCGGCCGCAGAGCGCCTCGAATTCTTCCTGGGCCCATTTGCGGCGTTTGACGTCGTGGAGTTCCTTCTTGAGCAAGGCGCTGAGTTCGATCAGATAGAGCACATCCGACGCCGCGTAGCTGAGTTGCTTCGCCGACAGCGGTCTCGTCGACCAATCCGAGCGCTGCTGCTCCTTGGGCAGTTTGACGCCAAAGTGTCGCTCTGCGATCCCCGCGAGACCCACGGACGGGTAACCGAGAATTTGTGCGCTGATCATCGTGTCGAAGAGGTTGCGGAATTCGAAGCCGCAATCGCGCTTGAGGACGAAGAGATCGTACTCGGCGGCGTGGAAGATCTTGCGGATGTCCGGCGAGGCGAAGACCGGCGCGAGAGGCGAGAGTTCCTTGGGTCCGCCGAGCGCGAGCGGATCGATCAGATAGATCTGCTTGCGCGTGGCGACCTGGACCAGACAGGTCTTGTCGAAGTAGTGATAGAAGCTGTCGGCCTCGGTGTCGAAGGCGAG